>CAZCEB010000046.1:0-9948 GCA_964497305.1 uncultured Muribaculaceae bacterium
GTACTCGAACTTAGTGAACAAGAGATAGTGCGCCGAGGCAGTCTCGAAGAAATGCGCAAAATGGGTATCGATCCATATCCCGCAGCAGAATACAAAGTTACCGGTTATACCGACGAAATAAAATCAACATTCTCTGATGACGCACCACAACGCCAGGTGAGCATTGCAGGTCGCATCATGAGTCGTCGCATCATGGGTAAAGCTTCATTCATTGAAATCCAAGATGCACAAGGTCGCATACAAGTTTACATCAGTCGTGATGACCTCTGTCCCAACGAAAACAAAGACATGTATAACGTTGTTTTCAAGAAACTTCTTGACATAGGAGACTTTGTAGGTATCGAAGGATTTGTGTTCCGCACTCAAATGGGCGAAATCACAGTTCATGCACAATCACTCACTGTGCTCAGCAAGTCATTGCGTCCGCTTCCTATCGTCAAGGTAAAAGATGGTGTTACATATGATGCATTTGACGATCCGGAGTTGCGCTATCGTCGTCGCTATGTCGACCTTGTTGTCAACGATGGTATTAAAGATATTTTTATCAAACGCACAAAAGTTTTCAACTCTATGCGCCAATATTTCAACGATCATGGCTACATGGAAGTTGAAACACCTATACTTCAATCAATTCCCGGTGGAGCTGCAGCTCGCCCATTCATCACTCACCATAATGCACTTGACATTCCCTTGTACCTGCGCATTGCCGATGAATTATACCTAAAACGCTTGATTGTTGGTGGATTTGAAGGCGTATATGAATTCTCAAAGAATTTCCGCAATGAGGGTATGGACCGCACCCACAATCCGGAGTTTACATGTATGGAAATCTATGTTTCCTACAAGGACTACAATTGGATGATGGATTTCACTGAAAAGATGATTGAAAAAATCTGTCTTGATGTGAACGGCACTACCGAGGTTAAAGTTGGGGACAATGTTATCAATTTCAAAGCTCCATTCAAACGTGTTACAATGATTGATGCCATTAAGGAATTTACAGGCATTGACATCACAGGCATGAATGATGTGCAATTGCGTGAAGTGTGCGCAAAACTCGATATCGAAGTTGATGAGACAATGGGTAAAGGCAAGTTAATCGATGAAATTTTCGGTGAGAAATGCGAAGGGAACTATATTCAGCCCACATTCATCATCGACTACCCAATTGAAATGTCGCCACTCACAAAACGCCATCGCAACAACCCTGAATTGACAGAGCGTTTTGAATTGATGGTTAATGGAAAAGAACTTGCCAATGCTTATTCAGAGCTTAACGACCCAATCGACCAATATGAACGTTTTGTTGAACAAATGAAACTTGGCGAAAAGGGCGATGATGAAGCAATGATTATTGACAAAGACTTTATCCGCGCACTTGAATATGGTATGCCTCCAACATCAGGTATGGGAATCGGAATGGACCGTCTTGTAATGTTGATGACAGGACAAACTACAATTCAAGAAGTGTTATTCTTCCCTCAAATGCGTCCCGAAAAGGTACAACGTCGCGATAATGAAGCTGCATATACAGCCGTTGGCGTGCCATCGGAGTGGGTAGCACCAATGCAAAAAGCCGGTATATTAACTGTTGAACAACTTGGCTCAGCAACTGCAGGAAAACTGCACCAAGATCTTTGTGGAATAAATAAAAAATTCAAACTCGAATTAAAAAATCCAACCATCGACGATGTAAATGCTTGGATTGAAAACGCTAAGAAATAATGAATTTCCCAGGTAAAATAGCAGTAATGGGAGGTGGTAGTTGGGCTACTGCTCTTGCAAAACTATTGCTTCAAAACTGCGAAACAATCATGTGGTACATGCGTCGCGATGACCGCATCGAGGATTTCAAACGCTTGCGCCACAATCCTGCCTACCTTTCAAGTGTGGAACTTGATATCGAGCGCATCGAATTTTCATCAGACATCAATGAAGTGTGTACTCAAGCCGATACATTGCTTCTTGTAATGCCATCACCATATTTTAAATCACATTTGGCAAAAATAAACGTTGACCTAAGTAACAAATTCATCGTATCGGCAGTAAAAGGTATCGTTCCCGATGAAAATCTCATCATCTCGGAATATATGGTAAATCGATATGGCATATCTCCCGACAATATGTTGGTTATCGGTGGTCCATGCCATGCCGAAGAGGTTGCCTCTGACCACATGTCCTATCTCACGATAGGCTGTACCAATCTTGACCATGCAAGCGCATTTGCAAAATGCCTTTCAGGAAAAGCAATGAGAACAATCACATCTACCGATGTAAAAGGGATTGAGTATGCCGCTGTCTTGAAAAACGTTTATTCTATCGCATCAGGAATTGTTCATGGACTAAAAATAGGTGATAACTTGCTTGCAATGCTTGTTTCTAATGCAATTCTTGAGATGGAACGATTTGTAAATCATGTTGACTCTACAACTCGCAATATATGCGACTCGGTATATCTTGGTGATTTATTGGTTACATCCTACTCTCGCCACAGTAGAAATCACAATTTCGGAGCAATGATAGGTCGCGGATATTCCGTTAAAGCAGCAACAATGGAAATGGAACAAACTGCCGAAGGATATTATGGGACAAAATGCATACATGAAATAAATTCAACTCTACATCATGTATCAATGCCCATTCTTGATGGCGTTTATGACATTCTTTATAATCGTGTTTCGCCAGCCAAAGCAATCAAAACAATGGCTGAAACGTTTATATAATAACTGAATTTTTTGAATAATAAATAACGATGAAAACTATCAAAGTAAACATCAAAAATGTGCTTGGCTCAATCTCTGAAGCCGACATAAACAATCTTAATGTGGCATCGGCCGATGCTATTGAGAAATTACACAATGGAAGCGGATTGGGGAATGATTTTCTCGGGTGGCTTGATCTCCCCTCTCGCACTCCTGCGCAAGAAATTGACGATATTATTGCTACTGCCAATAATCTTCGTGCCAATTGTGATGTAGTGGTTGCAATAGGTATCGGAGGAAGCTATTTAGGAGCTAAAGCCGTTATAGAGGCTCTAAGCGACACATTTGCCGCCCATCGTGGAACTACTCCACAAGTTCTTTTTGCAGGTCAAAACATTGGCGAAGACTACTTATATGAATTAATGGATTACCTTAAAGGTAAAGAATTTGGTATTGTAGTTATTTCTAAATCAGGAACAACAACAGAACCTGCTATAGCATTCCGATTGCTTAAAGAACAATTGGAAGCACAAATGGGCAAAGCTGAAGCATCAAAACGCATTGTTGCAATTACTGACGCCAAGCGTGGCGCTCTACGCCAATTAGCAACAGAAGAGGGCTACAAAACATTTGTTATCGATGACAATGTTGGCGGTCGATTCTCAGTACTAAGCCCTGTTGGCTTGCTACCCATCGCCGTTGCCGGATATGACATCAAAGCACTCATGAAAGGCGCTCTTGACATGGAAAAAGCAACTGCTTCACACTCAGCCGACAATATTACTGAAATATATGCAAAAACTCGCAACGCATTGTATCGTGCCGGCAAAAAGATAGAAATTCTTGTAAACTATAACCCCAAATTGCATTTCTTTGCTGAATGGTGGAAACAACTTTACGGAGAAAGCGAAGGGAAAGACCACAAAGGCATTTTCCCTGCATCTATAGATAACTCAACTGACCTTCACTCAATGGGACAATGGATTCAAGATGGAGAAAGAACAATCTTTGAAACTGTTATATCAGTAGAGGAACAACAACACTCAGTTGTTATCCCATCGGATGATGCTAATCTCGACGGGCTCAACTACATCGCAGGAAAACGCGTTGACGAGGTAAACAAAATGGCAGAACTCGGCACTCGCATTGCTCATGTTGATGGTGGAGTGCCCAACATGCGCATAACCATCCCTGCCCTCAAAGAAGAATATCTCGGTCAATTGATTTATTTCTTTGAAAAAGCATGCGGTATCAGCGGATATATCCTTGATGTAAATCCGTTCAATCAGCCGGGAGTTGAAGACTACAAACGCAATATGTTTGCTCTTCTTGCAAAACCGGGCTATGAAAAAGAGACCGAAGCCATCAAAGCTAAAATCTCAGAATAATCAATCCTACAATAAATAGAATGAGCCTCCAAACAATTTGGGGGCTCATTTATTTTATATTGCTTAACTCATTTATTCTTGATTGGTGGATAGCCAACGGTATAGGCGGTCGCTTGGTCGTATTTTTGTGTTTACCTTAAATGAGAAGCGCTCTCCCTTAACTGTTTTTTCTACCGGTTTCAAATCAACACGTATTTCATCAATCGTCATGATTACAGCACCCGTCGTTGGACCGGTAATAACCACTTCATCTCCTACATGTAACTCACCACTCTCCATTTGAAACTCAGCAACACCTATGTTTGAGAAATAGCGAATTCCCTTGGCGGCATAAGTCTTCACGCGAGTCGCCGAAGAGCCATATTTAGCCGACCACTCTCCAAGACGTTGGCCAAGATAATAACCATTCCAGAACCCACGATTGAAAATCTTTGTCAACTGCCCGTCCCATGTCGCAATCTTTTCATCGCTAAACGTTCCATTACAACATGCATCAATAGCCTCACTATAACATTGGACAGCGATTTTCACATACTCCGGACCTCTTGCACGACCCTCAATCTTGAATACCGTTACTCCGGCATCAATCATTTTATTCAAGAAATGTATGGTTTTTAGATCTTTGGGCGACATGATATACTTGTTTTCCACGTTGAGTTCCTCACCTGTTTCGCAATCACGCACCGTGTAACCACGACGGCATATTTGAGTACATCCGCCACGATTGGCCGAATAGTTCATCTCGTGAAGGCTTAAATAACATTTGCCTGAAACAGCCATGCACAATGCCCCATGACAGAACATCTCAATGCGCACTTTCTTTCCATGTGGACCGGTAATATTTTCACGCTCGATAGCTTTTGAGATTGCTTTAACTTGATCAAGGTTTAACTCACGCGCAAGGACAACCACGTCGGCAAATTGAGCATAAAATCTCACCGCATCTATATTAGACACATTCACTTGTGTCGAAATGTGGACCTCAACATCTATCGAACGAGCATAAGAGATTGCAGCCATATCCGATGCAATAATCGCCGATATGCCCGACTGCTTCACTGCATCTATAATCTTGTGGCAAGTTTCTATATCTTCATCATAAATAATGGTATTGACAGTGAGATAAGACTTTACTCCATTTTCATCACAAATGCGAGCAATATTATGCAAGTCATCAAGAGTAAAGTTTACTGATGAACGAGCACGCATATTCAATCCCTCAACACCAAAGTATATAGCATTGGCACCTGCTTCTATCGCCGCATGCAACGACTCATAACTACCCACCGGCGCCATTATCTCAAAATCTTTCCTTTCCATTGTGTAAAGAATATTGTTTCTGCAAAGTTACGATATTCTCACGATAAAGTCTTAATTTTGTGTCATGAAAGAAAAAGAAAGAGTGATTGAAGTACAAATGACTGATGACGGATCGGCAACAATTTTTATTCCTGAGATGGATGAGCATTACCATTCTGTAAAAGGTGCACTGACCGAATCAAATCACATATACCGAGACTGTGCATTCATGCACCGCAGCGATGGCTCTCGTTTGCGCTTGCTTGAGGTGGGTTTTGGTACCGGATTAAATGCCACCGTTACTGCAATGATTGCCGACAGCAACCACCCTGTTCACTATATCACACTTGAAAAATATCCTGTGTCTGAAGAGGTACTATCTTCATTACACTATGACAACATTGTTGATAAAACCCTCTTTAACGCAATACACCACGCTCAATGGGACACTCCTGTCGAAATCACACCTCATTTTACTATTGAGAAACGCCTTTGCGATTACACCTGCGACAAACTGCCCGAGGGTATTGATGTTGTATATTTTGATGCTTTTGCTCCCGAAAAGCAACCCGACATGTGGACTGCCGAGGCTTTTAAACGCCTTTATAACACACTTAATTCAGGAGCTGTTATCACTACCTATTGTGCAAAAGGAGAGATACGCCGATTGCTTACATCCACCGGCTTCATCGTTGAACGCATTGCCGGACCAATTGGGGGCAAACGGGAAATTCTTCGTGCTACAAAACCATAAAATTTCTGCATTACGACACTATCGCACATTTTTCCCTTTTTTGCATCCATAACTTTGCATTGTAATTACTAATATCAATGCTATACTATGGAAGAAATTTTTATTGAAACACACGAGCCCGACATTGAATCGCCATCTACTGCCGAAATCGCTATTGAGGACGAAACAATCCCCGAAATAAACTCTCCGGAGGAGAGTTCAACTCCCCAGCCTGATATTGCAACTCTGATTGCAGAAGCCGAAGAGCGTGGATATTTGCGCGGACGCAACGAAAAAATAGCGATTGAAATGCGCTCTCCGGCATTGTGGGAAACAATACGTGAGCCTGCCCACAAAGCTGAAGCCGAAAAGCCTCAGCCTCTAATTCTTAATCATCTACGCCACAGCGTGTGGGACTAATAAATTTACTAACTTTTTATTCTAAACACTATGAACGAAACAACTATTATTACAGGAACTGAAGGGGGTAAACATGTAGTATCAGGACCTCTTACCACCCAATTGACAAATGAAGCATCTCCTTCACTCTTGCGCAACGAAATTGACGACCGCATCGTGAAGATACGTCCAATGTCAACCCCCATCGACCAACTCTCAAGATGGGCAGGCTCACGATTGTGTGGCAGCATGATTGTCGATTATTATTCGGTTGATACCAAACCGACAGACACTCTCCTCAAGATCGATTATGAAGAAGAGGGAACAAGCGGAGCCGGTGGCTATCCCATTGCCACTATTTTCACCGAAAACGACTCTATATTCGAGCCATCGGAAACAATTCTGGTTCCTGAGATATCAGGGTATGAAAGTGATGGGACGACTCAAATGGGTGCCTTGGTATTATATGTCGTATCAAAACCTGAAAGCGGAGGACTAAACGTAATCGCTGCCAATGGTAAACGAGTGGAAGGAGAGCCTAATTGTGTGCCATCAATCCCTGAAGGAGCGCAATTAGTGAGAATGGGACGTGCTGCCGCCGAACTTGATGTGCAAACTGCTCAATTTGAAGCACTCCCAACTAAAAGTCGCAATTATTGCCAAATCTTCAAAGCCCAAGTAGAGCAATCAACATTCCAAAAAATTGCCAACAAGGAGGTTGGCTGGACCTTCTCCGACCAAGAAGAGGTGGCAATCATCGACATGCGACTCGGCATGGAAAAGAATTTTCTTTTTGGCACCCAATGTCGTGTTTATGATGCCAATAAACGCAATGAAGTGCTATTAACAGGCGGTATCTGGAATCAGGCAGGACGACAACACACCTATACTACCGGGAAATTTGACTCTAACGCCCTTGTTGCTCTTTCTCGCGATGCTTTTACCGCCAATGCCGGCTCTTCTCGTAAAATCCTAATCGGGGGAACAGGCCTCATCGAAAGCATCAACAAGATGGAATACAACAAGGTAATTACTGCCGGTGATACCGTAACCAAATGGGGTATTGATTTCAATGAATTACGCACAAAATTTGGAACGCTCTATGTCCTACATTCTGAAATTTTTGACCAATGCGGACACTACAATGACGGCTTTGTTCTCGACCCTGAGTATTTGACAAAATATTGTCATGTACCATTCCGCACAGAATTGCTCGACCTCAAGAAAAGCGGTGTGCGCAACACCGATGCCATAGTTATCACCGAGGCAAGCTGTCTTGTATTGCGTTATCCACAAGCTCACATGAGAGTTATTGCCAAAACTGCTTGACATCATGAAATTGAGATTAAGTACTGATGAAATGCTTTCTCAATGGCGCATGCGTCGTGCGTTGGAGCCCTTGCGCTCCGACTGCACGATTGAGCGCATCGACGGCATCGACCTTGACTCCTTTCTGAAAATGGAGATGCGGGATTGGTATCTGAATCTGCTCGACACAGCACCCCTGCATTTGCTCTCACTCTCCGATGTTGCCTCTTTTGTCTCGCTCTCATTTAACAATGACCTGTCGGCAACAATCATGTTTCCCAAAGGATGTCGACGCATAGTGGAAATACTTATTGACTGTTGCAATAACCCGGTAGAAATCGTTGCTGCCGACTCTCCATTGGCAATGTGCCAACAAAATCCATTCAGTCGTTCAGGCTCTGTCTCTCCTGTCGCCATACTACACCATGATCGTGTCATCATATATGCAGGCGCCAATAATTTCAATATCTCTCACATGCTATGTGTAATGGAGCCTGACGATGGGTTTTACGAACTTGATGAAGCTGCGCTGTCGCTAATTCCTAAATTTCCCTAACTATGAAAAGCAATAAAGCCACCAATATTCTCATTGCCGCCCACAAAGCATGGCTTGCCGGTGCCGACCTACGCTCTCGCCGTCAACGATACAAGCAATACACCTATGGGCAACAATGGAATGACCTTGTTATCGATAACGATGGCAACACTGTTACCGAAGGTGAATTTGCCGCCTCCTGCGGTAAAAAACCTTTGACCAATAATCTCATTCGCCAATTAGTAAAAAGCATTGTAGGCCGTTTTCGAGACAGCCTAAAAACCTCTACTTCCCATAAAAAAGTCAATAGCGACAATCAACTCAAGACAATTCTTGACAAGAATCTCATCGACGAAATTGATAGTCGTGCACTTGAAGAATTTCTCATATCGGGATGTGCAATACAACGCATCGTCAAAGAACACCGCATGCAAGGTCTTGGGGTGTGGATTGACAATGTCAATCCCGCTCGATTTTTTATCAATGAACTGATAGATCCTCGCGGGTGGGACATTGAACTAATCGGTATGCTTCACGACATGAGCATGACCGAGATCATCATGCGCTACGCTCATGGCTCACGCCGCCGAGCTCGACAATTACAAGAAATCTATGCCGAGAGAAATCTCACAGAAGGAGTACTCTCTGAGATGCTGGGTCGATCGATTAATAATGGTCTTGATTTCTTTCGCGCCGATGGCAATCGTTGTCGGGTAATAGAGGTGTGGACTCTCGAAAGCCAAGAACTGATACGTTGCCACGACACTATGAAGGGGGAATACTATGCCATCACTCCCGAAGATGAGATTTCCATTGACAAGGAAAACCGACTCCGCCGTAAAGCAGCACAACCTATCATCGAAACACGATGGGAAATTAAAACCCATTGGCATTGCCGATATCTTGCTCCAAATGGATATGTCCTTGACGAAATGGATTCTCCCTACTCTCACGGCTCCCATCCGTTTGTCGCCAAATTTTACCCTTTGACCGATGGAGAGGTACATTCCTTTGTCGAAGATGTCATTGACCAACAACGATATGTCAACCGACTGATAACCCTCATTGACCACATTATGAGTACATCAGCCAAAGGAGCTTTGCTATTTCCCGACAGCCAACGCCCCGGTGCAATAACATGGGAAGAAATAGGACAACGCTGGTCATCATGCAACGGCATCATTCCCTATCATCCTCGCCCCGGTGAGCCGGCACCTGTTCAACTTACAACCAATGGAACAAATATTGGAGCATATGAGCTGCTTAATCTTGAAATGAAACTCTTTGAGGATATTTCGGGAGTGAGTAAGGCATTTCAAGGGCGCAATGTCTCTGCCGGCACATCGGCAACTCTCTATGAGACTGAAGCGCGCAACGCATCAATTGCCCTAACCGATATTTTTGAAACATTCTCCTCTTTTCGCAATCAACGCGACAAAAAGATAGTTGAAAGTGGAGAGAAGATTGCCTGAAAGGCTAAATCTGAATAGCCGATGGTAAGCGAAGCGCCACCACCGGATGCGAGCCATCGGCAATAAGTGTCGGAAAGACACTACTATACCAATAAAAGCCCGCAAGAATATC
>CAZCEB010000047.1:0-9898 GCA_964497305.1 uncultured Muribaculaceae bacterium
GTTTCAAGTTAATCTGTTGAGCCTTGCCGGATATTATGGCAAAGATGAGAAGGTAATTGCGGAATATCTTGTGGAAAAAGGTTATGTAGATTTTATTGGCTCCGACCTGCATCGCCATGTTCATGCCGATGCCATTGATGCTTATCTTGCGTCAAAAGATTATCGCAAAATTGCCCCCAAACTCCACCTCCTCAACGACAAAATCTAAATTGTCATTTATCTAAAAGAGCCTGTTACGTAGTAAAATGATTCTTAAACAAAAACGGCGAGTTTCACAACCCACCGCTTTCCACATATATTCAAAGTTTTGTATATATAAAAAATTAATGCTCAAACTAAATTTATTTAGAATTAATATCTACAATAAGTGTAAACTTGCTTGGAAGTGCCTTTTTCTGAAGAAGTTTCAAATATAATTACTAATTTGCCACTCGATAACTCTTTTACATATCGTTTTTCATGTCTTTGATATTTTTCATTCTTAGTATTAACATCGACAATTTCATCATAAAAGACATTATCGGTGAAAGAATATATTCCACCGTAATATAGAACAACCCAATAGCTATAATTTGGGTTATATCTGTAATAGTTGAAATCAAATTGGTCTGTTGCATATTCTTCGATGATTAATCGTTGTGGGCGTAACTCTTGGTCGTTATCAATCTCTCCATCGGTGCATATTCCTAATTCTTCGTCGCCATTGTCGATATCCCATTCTATAGTGTAGAATGAATTTATATACGTTGAATTGAATTTATATTTAGTTAGAAACCATTCGCCAACTAAATGTTCGTTAATGTCGGCAATTTGGGGTTCATCATCATTAGAACAAGATGATAAACCAATACATAACGAAAATAAAATAGTGATATAGAAAAGTTTTTTCATAGGAGTAAAGTTTTTATTAAGAAAAATTATTTAAGAAATGATGTAACTTTTCCATTTTTGAGGAAGATGAAAAATGATGTGCTGTAGCTCCATTGTATTTCACCATTGCTTTCAAAAATGTTTTTTGGCTTGCCAAAAGCTATTCGACATTCATCTTCAGTCATGCCTATAACCGGTTTGCTTATAGCAATTTCATCCCAGTGAGAAACATTAGGCTTGTTTGTCATAATAAAATCAAACATATTGTTTAATGTCGATGAGATTGTTTTTGTGAAATCAGACATTATCAATTTGTGATTTTCTTTTTTTTCAGGGTTTAATTTTTCAAAAGGAGTTAGATTTTTTGAAACAAATGATTTTGTAACAACTTTAATGTCGCTTATGTAATATATGAGTCGCCCATTTGCGATACTGAAAGACGCATTACAATAGAATGTATTCCCTCTTTGTGATTCAAGGATAAAGTTACAACTGAATTTGAGCTTAGTAACATTTACATCACTGATACCATCACGAAGTTGTGGACACACATTCTCTACTGTCCAAAGCATTGCGTTGGCGAAGATTGTCTTGTCGGTTTGCCCACTAAAAGGAATAAATCCATTTACAATATAGAAGTTATCATCTACTGTAAGCTCATATTGGGTGCCTATTTCAGAATAAGAGGAGGTGTTACAATATGCTTGAGAACTAATTCCAATAATGAGCAGTATTGAAAATAAGACTTTTTTCATATATTAATAGTTATAATGTAAATATCACTCCCCGATTGTGAGGGAGTGATATTTTATAATGAATAGTTTTATTAGAATGCGATACCAAGACGTATCATCATGTTATTTGTACTCATTTCTGAGTCCTTGATAACTTCGCTGAAACCACGTTGCCAAGAAAGGTCTAAGTTATAACGATCATACCATACGCCGATACCGAATGTTACACCATAATCAAGGTTGTTGTAATCTTCGATGTCGCTGATTTTGACACTTTCTTCTTCTCCGTCATATTCAACCGTCCATTCACCGAAGAGGTCATAGCTTAACCATGCACCAAGGTGAGCATCGATTTTTACTGATTCGTTGATAGCATAAGCATATCCAAATGTAAATGGAGAGAAACGAATGTTGTGAGCAAGAGCGTTTTCTTCATATTCTCCTTCAGAATATGAGCACCCACGAGTTCCAAGACCTAATTCCATTCCCCAGAACATGCCAAAATCAGAAAGTGGTTTTTGGAAAGATAGAGCTACATCATAAGCAAATTTGCTATCAAGTTCATCGGCACCATCGCCACAGAATCCTGCAAAATTAGCACCTGCACGGAGAACCCATTGAGAGTTAGACGGTGTTTCTGATACAGAAATGCTTGTGCTGCGAGATGAAACGATTGCTGATTGAGCAAAAGCAGCAGTTCCGCAAAGGATAGCGGTAATTACAAAACTAAATAATTTTTTCATACGAATTTAATTATTGATTTATAGTTAATAATAGTGTTATTTAATTAGAGCTTTGATGTTTTCACGATCGCCTGTAGTTTGGGTGCGTTCCATTTGAATCCATTCATAATCTGCCTCAGTAATAGTACGCCAGTTTACGAAATTAGCCGGAAATCCTACAACAGTTATAATATAACCCTCGCCATCGTCGGTAGATTTGAAATTGAATGTAGGTGCGACGATTACGTCAGCTCCATATTTTTCGCATGTCATGAAAAGAGCCCAACTTCTAATGTTTACTAAATCTCCTTTCATTTCGTTTTCGGCTTGTTCTTTTGTTAATGGCCAACTTTGGTTGATGCGTCCTGTTGCTGCAACCTTCAATTCAACGGCAAGAGGTTTAACATATCCGGTAGCTTTGATGTCAAGCATACGTGCTTGTGTGTCTTGGAATTTTTTTACCACAGTTTTTTGAGCAAAACCGGTAGATGCACATGTTGCAATAACAGCTAATGCAAACAATAATTTTTTCATAAAAATTGGGTTTAGTTAAAATTTATTGCAAAGTTGCGATTAAATGTGCGTATTAATAAAGGATGTGCGTCTAATAGTTCGACTTTGGCGTCTATTGTTTCGACGCATCGTTGCGTTTAATATTAAGTATGATTTTGTCTAATGATTCAAGGTTGTCGGCATCGATATTAATGATAAGGGAATTTTGACCGGGCTGATCTTCCCGGTTATTTTCTTCAAGGTATATGTGTTTTATGAAATCATAGTTTAATGCTTTTGAAATCAGCATCAAACGTTCGATGTCAATACTTTTGCACTTGAAAAGATAATACAGCGATTGCCTCTCGCAATGAATACGTTTGGCAAATTCGGTGTATGAAATCCCGCTCTCGTCAAGTTTGCGACGGATGATTTCTCCGATAATTATGTCTGTCATATTAGCATTTTCAAAAGCCCTTCTCTCCCCAAAACAGGGCTACAAAAAAACGACGTAGGGAGCAACTTTACTTATCCCTCGTTCAGGCCTTCGCATTGCCCACCATCAAGGATAAGCAACGTGTCAGCCTACGTCTGATTATACGCGAACACAAAGAGGTTTTTGCTGAAATCCTCTTTGACTGAATGTGCATATAAACGTAGACGCTCCGTTGCCGTATCTTCCTGATGGTTACAAAGTTTTGCGAAGTTTGAACTCAGAAGATAACGTATCGTAACGTCTCAAAAAATATGTCTGTTCAATAGAAGATATACCATTGAACGTTTGCAAAATTAATATAATAATTTATCTGTTCCAAATTGGTACATAAAATGGAAAAGAAAATAAGGCACAAGTAAACACAAAAGTCTGTCCCACTCAATGGGACAGACTTTTGTGTTATATGGAGGAATGATTATTTTGTGAGGGGGGAGTAGTCGCGGGCATAGCGCAACATTTGTGGGATGTAGTCTTCGTCGTAAGAAATCTTAACATTAATAATTTTTCCATTTTCATCAAACTCAGGTGTGTAGATTGGGTTTACAAATCCTTTGTATGGTGCGATGTCAAGATGAGAATATCGTTCAAGAACTTCGGCATGGAGTTTTGGATCAACTTTTACAGCATATTTTTCAACGATGTTGCGACCTGCTTCGTAATCGCCTTCGCTCTTGATGCGTTGAATCTCTTCAAGGAGTTTTCCGAATAATCCACGTAGTTTGTCATAGTCATTGATTTTGATGAATGTTTTTCCATCTTTTTCAACGAGTTCAACAATGTTTTCAGCTTTGCCATTTTCGTATGCCCATTCGGCAATCAATTTGCGGTTACGCATGTGTGCTTCTTCGACATCTTTGCCCGGTTCGATGCGCATGAGTTGAGTCATCATGCCATTAAGCATATATTTGTAATATTCAGCTTTGTATGCTTCGGGATTATCGAGTAATCCAAGTTCAACAAGTTTGGGATCAGCAAGATAATATAGAGCAAACAAGTCGGCACGAGTTTCTTCAAGAGTTGCGCCATGAGCTTTTAAAGCATCAGGATCTACCCCGGGAAGCAATTTACCGGAGCCATGACCAAGACACTCATGAAGGTCGGTGTGAAGATTGTCGGTAATGAAAAGATATTTTGCCATGAGGTCGCGAGTTTCTTGGTCAATCACAAATTCTTCATTAAATCCGTTGCCTTGAGATGCTGCGTCATAGGCTTGTGTGATGTTTTCGATTGTTACCGATTTTGAGCCATAATTGGCACGAATCCAATTAGAGTTTGGAAGGTTTATGCCAATGGGTGTTGCGGGATAGGCATCACCTGAAAGAATAGCTGCAGTAATCACCTTGGCAGAGACGCCTTTTACTTCCTCTTTGCGGAAACGTGGGTCAATAGGAGAGTTATCCTCAAACCATTGAGCATTGTCGCTTATGATTTGTGTGCGATTGGATGCTTCTACGTTTTTGAAATTAACGATTGATTCCCATGCACCTGTCATGCCTAATGGGTCTCCATAGGATTCAATAAATCCGTTAATGAAATCAACTTGAGAAGCTGTGTCTTGTAGCCAAAGAATGGAGTATTCGTCAAATAGACGGAGATCACCTGTTTGGTAATACTCGATGAGTTTATTGATAGTGGTGCGTTGAGCATCGTTTTCGGCATATTCGGCTGCTTGACCGAGTAGTTCAACAATGCGAGTGATTGCATCAGAATATAATCCCCCAACCTTATAAACTTCTTCAATGACTTGACCATCTTTTTTTGTTACACGAGTGTTCAACCCAAAGGAGATGGGGGTTGTGTCGTTAGGATTTTTGAGTGCAGCATAGTATGCTTCAACTTCGGCTTGTGTTACACCATCGTAAAGGTTGTTGGCCGATGTTGTAATCAAGTCTTCTCCTTCGGCTTGGTTTACACGTTTAGCCATTACTGTAGGATCAAAAATCACGGGAGAAATCTCTGCAATAAATTCATCGACAGACTTTCCGGTTAAAGGAAGATTTTCTGCCGCAATGTTTTTCACTTGTGAAGCAAAAAACTCTTTACTGAATTCGGGTGTGAATTTGTCCATTGAGTAGTGATGGTGAATGCCATTGGCAAACCACACTTGTTTTAAATATTTTTCGAGTCCCTTAAATTCTGATGAATTTTTATCTCCGTCAAAATTGGTGTAAATTTGTTCGAGAGTTTGGCGTATTGGTAAATTATATCTCCCATTTTGAGCCCATAGAATATCACGACCTGTAATTGCCGCTTCAGTCAAATAATATATGAGTGCTTTTTGATTAACTGAGAGATTTTCAAATTCAGGTACTTTGTAACGAAGCACTTCAATGTCGGCAAAACGATCAACTGTGTAGTCAAAGTCATCTGTTTGTTGTGTAGCCATATTGCATGATGTAAACGATAGTGCAATGATTGCACTTGGAATTAGTTTGTTTAAAATAGCCATGGTTATTATTTATTAAAATATTATTCTACATATAATATCAATCCTTTTAAATATTCACCTTCGGGATGATATATGTTGATGGGATGATCGGCCGGTTGGGTGAGCTGATGAAGAATTCTCACCTTGCGACGAGATTGTGCAGCCGCAGAGAATACTGCAAGACGGAATTGATCTTTGTTTACTGCTTGAGAACAAGAGAATGTGAATAAAATTCCGCCTGGTTTGATCTTTTCAAATGCCTTTGCATTTAGCTTTCGGTAACCGATGAGTGCATTTTTAAGAGCACTGCGATGTTTGGCAAATGCCGGAGGGTCAAGGATAATCAAGTCGTAATTATTATCCATTTCATTCAAGAATTTAAAGGCATCTTCGGCAAATGCTTTATGACGAATATCCCCGGGGAAATTTAATTCAACATTGGCGTTAGTCAAAGCAATGGCTTTTGACGAGCTATCGACGGAGTGGACCAAATTGGCACCCCCACGCATTGCGTAGAATGAGAAACCGCCTGTGTAGCAGAACATGTTTAAGACGTTGCGCCCTTTTGCATAATGTTCGAGCAACTTGCGATTATCGCGTTGATCGACAAAGAAACCTGTTTTTTGTCCTTTGAGCCAGTCAACATGAAATTGTAGCCCATTTTCAGTAGCGATATTAGTCTCGAAAGATCCTATAATATAATCGTTTTGAGGGTCAAGTTGCGCTTTATAAGGCAATGTAGTTTCTGATTTGTAATACACGTTTTTGATGCCGGCACCCTCAATGGATACGAGAGCGTGAGCAATTATGTTTCGTGCATAGTGCATTCCCGGAGAATGGGCTTGAACTACTGCCGTGTTACCATAAATGTCAACAATGAGCCCCGGTAAAAAATCTCCTTCTCCATGCACAAGGCGAAATGCATTGTTGTCAGGACGTATGAGATTTAGTGTTTTGCGTAATTGATAGGCAGCAGTTAGTCGTTCAATGAAAAAGTTATCGTTAATTTCTTTTTCTTCAAACGATAGAATTCTGACAGCTATGCTTCCGATTTGGTAATGCCCCACGCCGATAAATTTTCCGGCACTTGAAACGACATTAACGAGGTCGCCTTCCTCTATATCTTCAGGAAGAGAGGCTACAGCTCCCGAAAATACCCAAGGATGAAATCTCAGTAGCGATTCCTCTTTGCCCTTTTTTAATTTTATAATTTTATAAGCCATATTCTATTTAAAGAAGAATCGATAAATGTCATTGCCGTTGGCAAATATGAGCAATCCAAAAATAAATACCATGCCGGCAATTTGTGCATATTCAAGGAATTTGTCGCTTGGTTTGCGTCGCGCGATGATCTCATAGAGGAGAAATAGTACATGTCCGCCATCAAGAGCCGGAATGGGTAATACGTTCATGAATGCGAGAACTACCGAAAGAAATGCGGTGATTTCCCAGAAAGAACGCCAATTCCATGTGTCGGGGAATATACTGCCAATTGCACCAAATCCGCCTATGCTTTGTGCACCTTCGGCGCTGAAAAGGTGTTTCATTGAGCCTACATAGGTAGATAATGTTGTAATTCCTATTTCCCACCCTTTGGGGAATGATTCAAAGAATGAATAATGAGTTATGTCAATGGGGTATATATCGGTGATAGGGCGTAATTGTATCCCTATTTTACCTCCTTCAGTGGGGGTGATGACCATATTTAAGAGAGTGTCGCCACGCATCACGCCAATGGCGGTTTCTTTTCCTCCAAATTGCTGTAATGCAGGAGTAAATTCTGTGAAAGATGGAGTTTTTATATCTCCAACGCTCACAATGTGGTCTCCCTCTTGAAGCCCTGCTTTTTCAGCCGGCTCTCCCGGAGAAAGTTTATGAACATATACAGGAGTGCGATAAGCAAAAAATCCTTCGTCGTTCTCAAGTTGGAATATGAAATTGTCAGGGATGTTGATATTGATAGTGTCTGTGTGATTGCGCAAAACAGTAACAACATCGGCTTCTACCATGCGCATTGTGAAATCTCGCTCAGAAACATCAATTTTTACGCCATCGGCAAATAATGGGATGTCTCCATTCTGAAACCCGATTTTTTGAGCCGCAGGAACATAGTCGAGACCTTCTGTGGCGTTTTCAAATGCAATTGTTTTTTCACCCCAACAGAATGCTATTCCTGCATATATTAATATTGCAAGAATGAAATTGAAGATTACACCGGCAAGCATCACGAGTAATCGTTGCCAAGCCGGTTTGGCACGAAACTCCCATGGTTGCACCGGTTGAGCCATTTGCTCTTTATCCATAGATTCGTCAATCATTCCGGCGATTTTTACATATCCTCCAAGTGGTAACCAGCCAATGCCGTATTCGGTATCTCTCCAAGTGGTTTTTAAACTGCCATCAGGATTTAATTTTTCGACCTCTTTGGGCTTCCATTTGAAGATAGAGAACCATGGGTCAAAAAACAGATAAAATTTCTCTACTTTAATGCCAAACATTCGAGCAAAAATATAATGCCCAAATTCATGTATAATAACGAGTAAAGCAAGAGCAGCAATTAATTGGGCTGCTTTTAAAAGAAAAGTTTCCATTATATTATTTGTTTAATAATAGACTCAGCGTAAATGCGAGTCTCTGTATTTGTATTTACATAGTCATCAAATGTTGGAGATTTGATGAATGGTATGTTTGAAATAGATTTTTCGATAATTTTGTAAATGTATAGAAAACCGATTTGCTGTTTTAGAAATGCAGCAACTGCAATTTCATTTGCCGCGTTTATGATGCAAGCAGTATTCCCTTTTGATTTTAATGCTTCGTAGGCTAAATTCAAACAAGGAAATTTTTCGGTATCGGGTTTCTCAAAAGTGAGGGTGGCATAATCCGTAATGGACAGTGCCGGTGAGGTTGTTGCCAATCGTGTCGCATTGCCAAGTGCATATCTAATGGGAAGATGCATATCGGGAAGTCCGAGTTGAGCTTTTACAGAATTATCAACAAATTCAACCATAGAATGGATTATTGACTGAGGATGAACAACAGCTTCTATCTTATCGGCATCAATATCAAATAACCATCGCGCTTCGATGATTTCAAAGGCTTTGTTGAGCATTGTAGCTGAATCGATTGTGATTTTTGCTCCCATTGACCAATTTGGATGCCTGAGAGCATCAGAAACAGTAACATGTTCAAGCTCTTTTAATGTTTTATTGCGGAATGGACCTCCTGAAGCCGTAATTATTAGCTTCTTGATGGATTTTGGGTCTTCGCCAACCAAACATTGATATATAGCTGAATGTTCAGAATCTACCGGAATGATTGTAGACGAAGAGTCTTTTAACAAAGATGTAATTAGCTCGCCAGCAACGACAAGAGTCTCCTTGTTGGCAAGGGCAATGCGTTTGCCGGCATTTATTGCGCTTATAGTAGGCTCAAGACCGCTATAGCCAACAGCGGCTGTAACAACAATGTCTATCGAATCAAGTGTCATTGCATCGCAGATAGCTTTTTTGCCTGCTGCTACTTTTATTCCTGATGGAGTTAATGCCGCACTAAGTTGATTATATAGACTTTCGTTTGCTATGATGGCATGTTTAGGCTTGAACTTTAAGGCTTGTTGTATGAGTAAATCCACGTTTGAACCGGCAATAAGTACTTCAACCGAGAAAAGGTTGGGGTACTCTGCAATAATGTCAAGTGTTTGAGTGCCGATAGAGCCTGTGGAGCCTAATAATGCAATCTTTCTATGTGAAGCCACGTTTGAATTCGTTTTAATGAATAAAATGCAAAATTAGTGCAATTTATCCATTCTTTCAAGTTGAATTTTATAAATTACCTAAAAAGCGATATAATCAAGAGGATTTAGTTGTGTGCCTTTGTGCCAAAGTTCAAACGTTAGAGGTTGTTTGTTTTTGCTGCTTTGGTAAGATAATCCAATGCGCTGTCCTGTGGTTACTTTTTCTCCTTTTGACGAGAAAGTTTCGCTTATCCCTGAATATTTAGATATAAAATCATTGGGGTGTTGAATGATTATTACATTCCCGATATTTGGCAGGTAGTAAGAATCAATTATAGTTCCATTGTATATTGCTGAGATTGGGGAATGAGAAGGAGCAATAATTTCAAGTGAAAGAGTGGGATTATTATCCTTTATTGT
>CAZCEB010000048.1:0-4502 GCA_964497305.1 uncultured Muribaculaceae bacterium
GTATATGATAAAAGGAGTCGCTTGCGACTCCTTTTATCATATTTAAGAAATTATTTCTTAGAAAAGGTAAGCTGCGGTGATTGTCCAGTAACGGTTTTTAGCATCGATGTTACCTGTTACGCTTTCAGATGCTTTTGTGAGTCCCAAACCATAGCTTGCTCCAACTTGAATCTTGTTGAGGATTTGAACGCCTGCACCAAAATTCCATGAGAGGTCAAATTTCTTGTTTTCCAAAGCATCGCCAATTGCTTTTTTACTTGTCAAGAATGCAAAACTTGGTCCGGTGAAGATGTAAGGAGCAACGATTTTGCCTACTCCGGGAAGACCAAACTTATATTTAAGATTTACAGGAACTTCAATGTAGTCATTGTTGATTTTGTCTGTTGTTAGTGTTTCATTTCCTTCGGTATTGGCAATATTATAGCTTACGTCAGAAGAGCGACGTACATACATAACTGATGCATCTACACCTAAATTTAAGATAGGAAGGTTTACTTCCATCATAAGACCACCTGTAAATCCAGCTCTGTTGTCGGTTGCAACAACGTCTTTGTCAAATTTTAAATCATTGACAACAACACCGGCTTTAACACCAAATTTAATTTGTGCATTAGCAGACACTCCAAACGCCATGATAAGAGCCATGGCAATAAAGATTCGTTTTAAAGATTTCATGTTTCGTTAGTTATTATATTATTAATTCTAAATGCAAAGATAAGTTTCTCTTTGTATTAATACAAATATGATAGATAAAAAGTTTGTTGTGAAACTTTGGTGAAATAGATATGTTTATGCAGTAAAAGTATTATCTTTGTACTATTATGAATGCAGAACAACATCTTGAATTAGAAGAGAAGATCGTATCAATGCTCAAAACAGTATATGATCCGGAAGTCCCGGTGGATATATACAGCTTGGGATTGATATATAAAATAGACCTCAATGACGATGGCGATTTGAAGATTGATATGACATTGACTGCGCCTGCTTGTCCGGCAGCTGATTTTATTGTCGAGGATGCTCGCATAAAACTTGAAAGCATTGAAGGAATTAATAGTGTTGATATTCAGATTGTTTTTGAGCCGGAATGGACAAAGGATATGATGACCGAAGAGGCAAAACTTGAATTGGGATTTTTATAGAATTATAGATGAGGCAAAACACTTATTTTATATCAGATTTGCATCTTGGCGCAAGCTATCTCAGAAATCCTCATGATTATGAAAGAAGGGTGGTGAAATGGTTACGCTCGATAAAAGAAGATGCAAAGTCGTTATATTTGATGGGTGATATTTTGGATTATTGGTATGAATATCGCAATGTAGTACCTCGTGGTTATGTGCGTTTTTTAGGCGCACTTGCTGAACTTGTCGATTCCGGGGTTGAGGTTACATGGTTTATTGGAAACCATGATATATGGATATTTGATTATTTGCCAAATGAAATAGGGGTTAAGGTCGTAGACGGATATCAAGTGAAAGATATTGACGGGAAACGATTTTTCTTGTCTCATGGTGATGGATTGGGGAAACTTAAATTTGGCTTCCGGGTGATACGCTCTGTTTTTAGAAATAGGTTTTGTCAGAGGCTTTTTTCAGCTATACATCCTCGGTGGACAGTGCCTTTTGCTCATAGATGGTCTTCTCATAGTCGTAATTTTTCAGAAGAAAAGCCTGTTTTTGAAGGAGAGAATAAGGAACCATTTATTGCATTTGCCCGGAATTATATAAAGGAAAATGGACATATCGATTTCTTTATATTAGGACATAGACATATATTGCTTGATTATTTAATTGGAGAGGATTCTCACTTGATAGTTCTTGGTGATTGGATTCATCATTTTTCTTATGGAAAATATGATGGTCGTGATTTTACGTTGCATGAATTTAAAGAAACTCCATAAATTAAGATTTATTAACAGCAAAATGATAGTATTGTGATTGGTAAAGATAATAGCCTAATATTCAAAATGATATCATTAATATGTGATGCGGAGGTTGTGTAAATATTGTAAAAAGGTGTTTTTAAACATATAAAAATATTTGGCAGACCCGACAAAAAGGATGACCTTTGTATCACAAACCTAAAACAATCTTTTTTACCTTAGAAATTGTACCTATTGGAAACCTATAGTAAGGAGCGTTGGGATTAACGCTCCTTATTGTGTTTTATAGACTTATTGTAGTTAAGAATCCTATGTTTAAAGCGTTAATGTTATTTGTTGTTGTATGGGTTTTATCTATTCCATAAACAGAAGAAGGTGTTAAATGAAACTTGTATTTAGATATTTCATATCCAATATTTGCTCCTATTGAAAAATTGTCGGTTAAACGCATTGAGGTAATAATGTTAACCATTCCCCCTATGGAATTTTTTTCTGCTTTAATAGAATTATCATGTGATTTTAATGAAAATGTGTGATTGTATGTGCATCCGGCGGTCATGCCGATGCTGAATATTTCATTAACTATAATGTTATAACAAGGTGCTACATTTATTCGTAACCTATTTAAAGGTGCAATGTATGTATTAGTATTAGAGTTGTCTTTTTCGATAAAAAGAGGGGACGACTGAAACGATATGGTTGAGGCAAGAGATAGGTTTTCGTAAATAGGTGTGTGCCATTTCAATCCGGCATCAAATCCAGGAGATATGCTTATCGTAAAGTCATCGAAACATAGTTTGTTTAGAGAAATTGAATACGCATTAATCAAAGATAAAGAATGTGTATTTTGGTTGGGCGTTTTAATATTTTCAAAATGATTGTCTAATTGTTTATTTCCCCATATGAGATCTCCTAATATATATCCGGCTTGAGTTGCTAATATTCCTATTCCGGCACCGGCTATTACATCTTTTGGTAAATGCCTGCGGTCAATTATGCGCTGCATTGCTATTGTCGATGCGACGGAGTAGGCGCCTAAAGTGTACCAGGGGGATTTCCATCCAAGCTCATAAGCAACCATTGTTGCGCCCATGTATGCCCACGCTGAATGGCCTGATGGAAAAGAGCGCATGTCGCTGCCATCGGGTCTCATAGAAGAGATATTGTCTTTCATTAATGAGACTGTTCCGCCCATAATAATAGTTGATAACCCTTGCGATGTTGCCATTCGTCCCCACCCCGATCGAGTTGAAACTCCTAATGCTTTCATTGCCCAAGGGAATGAAAGTGGGGCATATTGTATGATATTTGCGGCATTGGAACCATGATTGAATTTTTGTGTAATATTCCAATTGCCAAATGTCGCATTTGATACAGCTCCGGCTATCGTGAATCCTGTCCCTATGGTAAAAACAGATAGACGTTTGACTTTAGATGAAGGAATGGAATCGTTTGCTCGCATTGGGAATGTTAGTGCGAGAGTTAGAATAAGAGCTATAAGGTATTTGATGGTTTGCATAAGTTCATTTATTGATGCGCTAAATTACTATAAATCTTTAATTAGCACAAAAAAATAAGCCGAGAAGGAATTCCTTTTCGGCTTATTTGATATCATGATGTATATATTAAACAATACCTTGAGCCATCATAGCTTTGGCCACTTTCATAAAGCCGGCAACGTTTGCCCCTTTGACATAGTTGATGTAGCCACCTTCTTCTTCTCCATAGATTTTGCATTGTTGGTGGATTTCTGCCATAATGCTTTGTAATTTGGCATCAACTTCTTCAGCACTCCAAGATAGTTTTTGTGAGTTTTGTGCCATTTCAAGTCCTGAAACAGAAACCCCGCCGGCATTAGCTGCTTTTCCCGGAGCGTAAAGAATCTTAGCATTGAGGAATTCTTTAATGGCATCAGGAGTAGAAGGCATGTTTGCTCCTTCAGAAACAGCGATACAGCCATTGGCGAGAAGAGCACGAGCGTCATCGCCATCAAGTTCGTTTTGTGTAGCTGATGGCATTGCTATGTCGCATTTGACGTGTTGCCATGGACGTTCTCCGTCAAAATATTGGCAATCATATTCTTCTGCAAACTCACGAATGCGTCCGCGATATACGTTTTTAAGTTTAAAGATGTAGTCAAGTTGTTCTTGGCTAATACCTTCAGGAACATATATTGAGCCGTTAGAGTCGCTCATCGAAACGACTTTTGCACCAAGTTGGAGCAATTTTTTTGCTGTAAATGTTGCTACGTTTCCAGAGCCGGAAATTGCAACTTTTTTATCTTTGATATCTATTCCTTTGGTTGCAAGCATGTTTAGCAAGAAATACACGTTTCCGTATCCTGTTGCTTCGGGGCGAACGAGTGAACCACCAAATTCACGACCTTTGCCGGTAAATGTTCCTGTGAATTCGTGTGTCATTTTTTTGTACATTCCATACATGTAGCCCACTTCACGTCCACCTACGCCTATGTCTCCCGCAGGAACGTCTGTATCGGGACCTATGTGTCGCCACAATTCTGTCATGAATGCTTGGCAGAAACGCATTACCTCCATGTCGCTTTTCCCTCTTGGAGAAAAGTCAGATCCGCCTTTACCACCACCCATTGCAAGGGTTG
>CAZCEB010000048.1:4512-9771 GCA_964497305.1 uncultured Muribaculaceae bacterium
TGAGTTTTTGAAAGTTTGTTCAAAAGCAAGGAATTTCAAAATTGATTGGTTTACTGAAGAGTGGAAACGGATACCTCCTTTGTATGGACCAATGGCATTGTTGTGTTGAATGCGGTAGCCCATGTTGTTTTGTACTTTACCTTTGTCATCAACCCATGATACGCGGAATGAATATATGCGGTCGGGGATACAAAGGCGTTCTATTAAATTGTAACGTTCAAATTCCGGATGTTCGTTATATGTGTCTTCAATTGTTGTCAACACTTCTTCTACTGCCTGAATATATTCAGGCTCATTTGGAAAACGACGTTTCAAGTCGTTGATTACTTCGGTAGCTTTCATAAACTAATCCTTTATAAAAAATATGTTTTAAAATAGATAATAATCTCTGTGAATTTATTTCTTTTTAGTTGCTGCAAAGTTATAATTAATTTTGGTGTTCTCCTAACAAATTTCAATTTTTTCGCTAAAAAAGTTGTCGTTTTCTTTAAAAATGTGGGTTTTTCTGACTTTTTGCCATGAAATAACTATGCCGTCAATAAAAAAGGTTGCAAATAATCATTGCAACCTTTGTATTTGATGTGTTTTATAAAGCTATTGTTTTATCTAAGTCTTATTACTTGACCGATTTGTAATTTGCTTGTTGTTTTAAGCCCATTTAAACGGCATAATTGTTTTACTGAAACGCCATTTCTTACGGCAATTTTGCTCAAACTATCGCCACGACGAATACGATAGGTTGTGCCATTCCCTTTACTAACGCTTTTGCTTGCTGCTGCAAATTGTTCCTTATGTTCTTCGCGGTATTTTGCCATGTATTGACGATTTGCGGCATCGGAATAGTTGCGAGCTTTTTTATAAGTGCGTTTGTCAAATGTGAAAATATCGGTATGCGTTGTTTGATTACTGAAATCAAAGATGGCGGCAGGGTTGATAGGAACACCCATATAGCGAGTTTCAAAATGTAGGTGTGAGCCAAAACTACGTCCTGTATTACCTGCTAAACCAATGGGGTCTCCGGCTTTTACATATTGATCTTCGGTAACAAGAAATTTAGATAAGTGCCCATAAACGGTTTCAAGTCCATTCTCATGACGCACAATTATGTAATAGCCATATCCTCTACGTTCATAATTTGTCAGACGAATTTTTCCATTGAAAGCAGAGCGTATGGTATCGCCTGTAATTGCTTTTAGATCTATACCTTTATGCTCACGACGGAATCGACGGCGGTAGCCATAGTTTGATGTAACATATCCGGGATGTGGCATTGAAAAAACAGAAACATCAATATCTTTAGTGTCGGGAACGACTACATTACCATAAGGGTTTACGCGTTTGCTGTCCCATCCTTCGGTGTAAATGTCAATTTCAGGCTCAACATCTTCTTCATTAAGTAGGCTTTCAAGAAATTGTTCAGTATCTTCAACCTTTATTTGGTTTCCAATGTTAGCTTGGCTTGCAATTAAATCACGATGTACGGCAGCGTGTGATGCCGGAACTTTATATTCTTGAGCATCAATAGTAGTGTAACTGCCTATTAAAACAAGTAATGATAATGATATCTTTTGAGTTAATGTCATTTTTTTAATAAATGTATTAATGTTCGTCTGGAGCATATATGAATTCAATTGAGCGAGAAGTGTAATCAAAAATTTCTTCAGGTTTAAAGAAACGTTTGATTTCTATTTCTGCATTTTCTACGCTATCAGATGCGTGAATAATGTTTTCTTGTGAACTCACGCTGAAATCTCCTCGTATTGTACCCGGTACAGCGTTGCGACCATTTGTTGCTCCTGTCATCATCCTGACAACATTAACCGCGTCGGTACCTTTTATGCATACAACTATTACCGGCGTTGCCATCATTGATGCCAAAATCCAAGGGAAGAATGGGCGATTGACCAAATGGGCATAATGTTCACGCAGAATATCTTCTCCTAATTGCATCATTTTAAGACCTGCAATATTAAGCCCTTTACGTTGAAAACGAGTTATAATTTCGCCTATGAGACCACGCTCAACGGCCGATGGCTTTATGATTACTAAAGTCTGCTCCATGATGTGTTTAGTTTGTTAGGTGTGAAAAATTTTCTCAAAGTTACAATTAATCAGGCAATTAACGAAAAGACAAAATGGTAAATTTTGCTAATTGATGCGATAAAGAGTTTAGATGTCTGCTGCAAGATACTGTATATTAAACATTTAGATAAAAATATGTTTTAAAACATATTTCAGCTTATGCGCCCCCAATCGATTGTTTTATTGAAAATTAGGCTTAATTGTCGTTGTGTAATGGCGTTTTCAGGAAGGCTTAGTGAAGGGTCTTTATCCAGAAGCATTTCGGCTGAGTCTCTGGCAAGTTGAATTATTTGTCCGTCGGTAGCAAGGTTGGCTATGCGCAGATTTATAGCGATACCACTTTGCATTGTACCTTCCATGTCGCCCGGTCCACGCATTTTCAGGTCGGCCTCGGCAATTAAAAATCCATCGGTAGTTGATGTCATGATTTCAAGGCGTTTGCGTGTTTCGGCTGCGATTTTGTATTTAGTCATTAAAATGCAATAACTTTGTCCTTCTCCGCGTCCCACGCGCCCACGCAATTGGTGTAGTTGTGAAAGTCCAAAGCGTTCGGCATTTTCTATCAACATGGTTGTGGCATTGGGAACGTTTACACCCACTTCAATGACGGTTGTTGCTACTAATATATCTGCTTGATGAGATGCGAATAAAGACATTTGATAATCTTTTTCTGAAGGTTTCATCTTGCCATGAACATAGGCGACCTTATATTGGGGGAATGTTTCTCTGATAAGCTCATATCCCTCTTCAAGGCATCTTAAATCGAGCTTTTCATTTTCTTGAATAAGAGGATAGACAATATATATTTGTCGACCTTCTTTTAACTGCCGTCCGATGTGTTTGTACACATCAAGACGTTGGTTATCAAAACGTAATGCTGTTGTAATAGGTTTTCTGCCGGGAGGTAGTTCGTCAATTACCGACACATCAAGGTCACCATAAACGGTCATGGCGAGAGTGCGTGGAATGGGAGTCGCAGTCATTACCAAAACATGAGGGGGAGTGTGATTTTTCTTCCACAATCGAGCTCTTTGAGCCACACCAAATCGGTGTTGCTCGTCAATAACAACAAATCCTAAATTCTTGAATTTGACATTGTCTTCAATGACGGCATGTGTGCCTATCAGGATGTGTAGAGAGCCATCTTCAAGTTGAGAATGAATTGTGTCTCGTTCTTTCTTTCGAGTTGAGCCGGTGAGGAGCTTTACATTTATACCTATTGGTGCAACAAGTTGAGAGATTGTCTCAAAATGCTGAGTGGCAAGAATTTCGGTAGGAGCCATTAAGCACGCTTGAGTATTGTTGTCAATAGCGATAAGCATGCAAAGTAGGGCAACAAGTGTTTTCCCGCTACCTACATCACCCTGTAGCAAGCGATTCATTTGACGTCCGGAGCCCATATCGGAACGTATCTCTTTTATTACACGTTTTTGTGCGCCCGTAAGTTCAAAAGGAAGACATTGACTATAAAATGTATTGAAAAAATGCCCTATGCGTGGAAATCTAAATCCATTTATAGCCGCCGAGCGACGACGTGAATATCTGAGAATATTCAGTTGTATGTAAAATAATTCCTCAAATTTTAATCTTAGCTTAGCACGTTGTAATAATTGATTGCTTTGTGGATTGTGGATATTGACCAATGCTTCGCGTAGTGGCATCAAATGTAGGTTGTCAATAATCGATTGAGGTAATGTCTCTGAGATTTGAGGAGTTGATGCAATGATTGTCTGTGCGAGAGTGAATAATGTCTTGGAACTGAAACCTTTGTTGCGTAATGTCTCGGTTAATGGATATACACCTCGCATGCCCTGAGTTGCCCCTATTGACGTTGGGGAATCTACTTCGGGGTGCACCATGCTCCAACGCCCGTTGAATTCCGTTGGTTTGGCAAATAGGATATATTCGTTGCCTATGTGGTAGGTGTCTTTTAATTGCTTGATGCGTCTAAACCACACAATCTCTATTGTTCCTGTCCCATCGGTAAATAACCCAACAAGGCGAGTTTTGGCACCTTCACCTTGAGTTGTGAATGAGATGAAATGTCCGCGTATTTGTATTGCGGGCATATCGCCTGAAAGGAATTTGATGGTGTATATTGTAGAGCGATCGACATAGTGAGAGGGAAAATGAAAAAGTAAATCATAATAAGATCTGATGCCAAGTTGCTTTTCAAGTAGTTCGGCACGTTTAGGACCTACCCCTTTCAGATATTTTATGTCGGTATTACGCAGTCTGTTCATTAGTCATTCAGATATATTGACGCAATCTCAATATCGTGAGGCATAGTAATTTTGATGTTTCTATAATCTCCTTCTACGAGAGAAATATCTTCATATCCGGCTGCTACCATTACCGATGCGTCATCAGTGAAATCGGGCTGATAAGGGAGTGAGTAAGCCTTGATTAATTTTTCGGCATGGAATGCTTGAGGGGTTTGTACTGCACGAAACACCGCCCGATCGGTTGGTGATGATGTCCCATTGGGATTTATGATGCGTAAAGAATCTGTTACATTAGTAGCCGGAATTGCTCCTGATGCACTTGTTGTGCCTTTGATTACTCGTTCAATAAACTCTTTGTTAATAACCGGTCTTGCTCCATCGTGAATAGTGATAATGCTTGAGGGGGTAATGTCATTTTTAATGTGTTCCAATGCATTTTTTACCGATTGCCAACGAGAATCGCCGCCTATTGCAATTTCGGGCGATTGAAAATTATGCTCATCACACAACGTGTGCCAATAAGCGATGAAATCGCTACTTAGCACAGCAATTATTCTTGATGTCGGTAATGCTTGTCTCATGCGCTCAATAGTGTGCATCAATACCGGCTTGCCGTTCAATACACAAAATTGCTTTGGAACATCGGCACCAAAACGGCTCCCGCTTCCGGCAGCTACAATTATATTGAAAATATTATGCTCTTTTTCCATCTTTACAAAGATAGTAAAATTACTTTTATTTTGCGAAAATTAATCGGCAAGGAGAGAAAGGGCTATGCTTCGACCTACGAGGTCGCCAATGAGGTCTTGAGGTGCTTCAGGCAAAATGTGCTTACCTAAAACCGAAATGGAAGGAGTCTCGATTTCTGAAAATTGACGTATGTGGTTTAATGCCATATATGCATTTTCAAGATATGGAGAATTGGGTGAGCTTTGTCCTATTTTTGTATAAT
>CAZCEB010000049.1:0-9754 GCA_964497305.1 uncultured Muribaculaceae bacterium
TTTAACTATCGTTCGTTGAATGATATTGACTATGGAATATTGCCGGAAAATATTGGTTATTTGCATTATGGGAGTTTTGCGTATGGATTAGGGGAAGGCAATATTGACCACATTTTGGCTTATTTTGCGACATGTGAGTCGTTGATTATAGATGTGCGCGATAATGGAGGTGGTAATTTAACTAATGTTGAGCCCCTTGTGAGGCGTTTTATTACTGAACGAATATTGGCAGGATATATTTCTCATAAAACAGGGCCCGGACATGATGATTTTTCAGAACCGTATGCCTATTATTATGATCCGGCAGATAAAGGTCGCATTATGTGGGGCAAACCAATTGTTGTGTTGACAAATCGCACTACCTATAGCGCAGCCAATGATTTTGTTGCTGTAATGAAAAATCTACCTAATGTTACAATTATTGGCGCAACAACCGGGGGTGGTTGTGGTATGCCATTTTCATCTGAACTGCCATGTGGTTGGTCTGTTAGATTTTCGGCAAGCCCCATGTATGATGCTAATGGTAATTTAACAGAGATGGGGATAGAGCCCACAGAGGGCTGTGCTATCAACATGGACCCGGCGGCTATATTGACGGGGCATGATACAATCTTGGATTTTGCAATTGATTATTTGACAAAGTCGTAGAGAATTAGCCCCCAATATATAGGCATCGGATTTTTCCTACAGGCAAACATCCCTCAAGTTTGATGGGAATTCGTCTATTATCGGCTGAAATCCAAGTATCTATGTCATCTGAAGATTTTTCCCCATCTTCAGATGTAAATTTGAAACTGATATGATAAGTTTCATATTTTGTACCATCAATCTTGATGGTTTGCATCCCTTCATATTTTATGCTTAATAGCTCTTTGGTTTTTCCTGAGAAGATATTTATAGTTATATTCTCACCCGTTTTCATTGTTGGAAAATCGAGTGTGCGAAGATAATAAAATACACTTAGCATGTCAACTGTAGTACCTTTGGCATTTAGTGTTCTTGTCTCAGTAGAGTAATTAGTGTCGCCTTTCTTTATTCGGTAGCGAGAACAATTGCCTGTGTAATTTTCTCCTGCAACGATATAGTCGATTTGGTCTCGAGTGTATTTCCCTTTTTCGTGTGCGCTTTTGATATATATGATTGGGGTGAAATTGGGGGTCATTTCACTATATAATGTGTCGCGTACACGATATATGCGATCAGCCCATGTCTCAGTGCGAGCAATGAGAGTAGATGTATATTTGTTGTCTTCATTGCGTAAAGAAAGGGTTGCTCTTCCTGCCTGAGTGTTTATTAGTCCCCATTTATAGGTTACTTTGTATTTGAGGTCCTCGTCGGGAAGAGAGATTGCCGATACCCAATTTAAAAGAGTAGAAGCTATTGCAAGTGTGGTAAATATCAATCGTTTCATGTTATATTGACATTTTACTTGCTTGAAAGTTTAATCTATTGCAATTTTAACGCATAATTTGCGATGGTTGCCTATGCCGATGTTTGGTGCATGAGCATCCTCAGGAAAGAAAATCGCAAATTGCCCCGGACGCACTTGTATCAGGCATTGAGACGCATCCCCATAAAATTCGATATCTTTTTCTTCGTTGTAGGGAGTTATGCAGTTTTTTAAGCTATTTATGGGCGCCCAACCGATTGTTTCTTCTTCTGATTGAGGTACATGTATATCAATATAGCGTCGATGGGCTTCAAGCATTTGTTGTGGCATCATTGCAATTTCTTCGCAATTTACTCTGATTTTACCTTCTTCAATCTCAATAACGCCTTTAGGAAAGCGTTCTTTGTAGTGCTCTTTTAGCCATTGTAGTGCTTTTGAAATATTGGGGTTTAAAGATGATATGTTATTGCAATTATTTATGTCTCCTAAAATCATAACAAGTGAAATATGTTAAAATTAAAATGTAAAGTTAATAACTTTTTTCGAGAAATAAACCACTATTAATAAAAGAGGAAATTGTTGATGCGAATTGTAGTGTCATAGTTATGTATTGTGCGTTAAAAATTGTATCTTTGCAGTAGTTTTTTAATATTACTAAAATGGATCAAAAAGAAAGAGTAAGATTTGCCCCATCGCCTACCGGGCCTTTACATATTGGAGGAGTGCGCACAGCACTTTATAATTATCTGTTTGCACGTCAACATGGCGGGGAAATGATACTTCGCATAGAAGATACCGATTCTCAACGATTTGTCCCCGGAGCCGAGGAGTATATAAACGAATCTCTTGCATGGCTTGGCATAAAGATAGATGAAGGGGTGCGTGAAGGAGGTGAATATGGTCCATATAAACAATCGGAACGTCGAGAAATTTATCGAGAACATGTAAAGATGTTGCTTGATGCAGGTAAAGCATATTATGCGTTTGATACGCCTGAAGAATTGGAAGTTCGTAGAGAGTCAACTCCAAATTTTCAATATGATGCATCAACACGTATGTCAATGCGCAATTCACTCTCGTTGTCGGCCGATGAGGTGAAATCATTAATCGACGGTGGCGAAAAATATGTTGTTCGCTTCTTGATAGAGCCGGGACGTGATGTTGAGGTTAATGACTTGATTAGAGGTAAAGTAACTATAAATTCATCAGTGCTTGATGATAAAGTTTTGTATAAGAGTGCCGATGATCTCCCAACATATCATCTTGCAAATATTGTAGATGACCATTTGATGAAAATTTCGCATGTGATACGAGGCGAAGAATGGTTACCATCGGCTCCCTTACATGTATTGTTATATGAAGCATTTGGATGGGCTGATACGATGCCGGCATTTGTGCATTTGCCACTATTGTTGAAACCCGATGGTAAAGGTAAGTTGAGTAAACGTGATGGCGATCGCTTGGGTTTCCCCGTTTTCCCTCTTGAATGGCATGACCCAAAATCCGGAGAAATATCTTCAGGTTATCGTGAATCGGGGTATTTGCCTGAAGCTGTCGTGAATTTCCTCGCTTTGCTTGGCTGGAATCCCGGTGATGATACTGAAATCATGTCAATGCAAGAACTCATTGAGAAATTCTCGCTTGACCACTGCTCAAAATCAGGAGCAAAATTTGACTTTGAAAAAGGAAAGTGGTTTAATCATAGGTATTTGCAGGAGTTGTCTGATGCTCAACTTGCTGAGTTGTTCAAGCCCATACTGAAGGAGAATGGAGTTGACGGCTTTAGTGATGGATATATAACACGAGTGGTTTCTTTGGTAAAAGGTCGCATAAACTTTGTAAAAGACCTTTGGGAGCAAGCACGCTTCTTCTTTGTTGAGCCTACTGAGTATGATGCCAAAGCTGTGAGCAAACGATGGAAAGAAGATACGCCTCAATTAATGAAAGAATTAACCGAGGTGCTTAATGGAATAGAAGATTTCTCATGTGCATCGGCTGAGCCCATCGTGCTTGGATGGATTACTGATAAAGGTTATCACATGGGAAATGTAATGAATGCATTCCGCTTAACTGTTGTTGGCGAGTGTAAAGGTCCACACATGTTTGACATCACAGAATTGTTAGGCAAAGAAGAGACTATGCGTCGTGTGCGTCTTGGTGTAGAACGAATTAAATAAAATTATTCACTATAAAGCTCAAAATGAATCCGCTTTATAATATAGCTATCGGCTTATATAGTCTTGGTGCACGAGTTCTTACTTGGAATAATGTGAAGGCTCGAAAAATGGTGGTAGGACAACGCCGCACGATGAATTACTTGAACAGAGTCATTGATCCTAAGTCGAAATATATATGGATACATGTATCATCTTTGGGCGAATTTGAACAAGGTCGTCCTTTGATAGAAATGATAAAGGCACGTATGCCTGAGAAAAAGATTTTATTGACATTCTTCTCGCCATCGGGTTATGAAGTGCGGAAAAACTATAAAGGGGTTGATGCGGTGTGCTATTTGCCTTTTGATTTAAAAGGCAAGGTAAAGAAATTCTTGGATATAGTAAACCCGGAAATGGCTATATTTGTTAAGTATGAGTTTTGGGGTAATTATTTAGAAGAACTACATCGAAGAGGTGTGCCTACATATTTGATTTCGGCAATATTCCGTGATACCCAAGCTTTCTTTAAATGGTGGGGTGGAATGTTTCGCAAAATGCTAAAATGTTACACACATTTATATGTTCAAGATGACGCATCTCAACAATTACTTGCCAATATAGGGGTTTCAAATGTTACAATAGCCGGAGATACCCGTTTTGATCGAGTAACAGATATTCTTGCCAATAGCTTTGAGATTTCGCAGGCCAAAGTCATGACACAAAATACTCCTATAACAATAATTGCAGGAAGTTCATGGGCACCTGATGAACAATTGTTGTTGCCGTATTTTAATTCTCATTCACAAATAAAACTAATAATTGCTCCGCATGAGGTGAACGAAAATCGTCTTGCCGAAATCGAAGATCAATTGCAACGTCCTTATTGTCGATTGTCAACAGCGACAGATTTGGAGGCAGCAACGACCGATTGCTTGATAGTAGATAGTTTTGGCAAATTGTCAAGTATTTATCGTTATGGTCAAATAGCTTATGTAGGAGGTGGTTTCGGTGCAGGAATTCATAATATCAATGAAGCGGCAGTATATGGAATGCCGGTTATATTTGGTCCTAAATATAAAAAATTTAAGGAAGCAAAGGATTTGATTTCTGTTGGAGGAGCATTTACCATTAAGAATAACGACGAATTTGTGTCGGTAATGGATAGGTTATTGACTGATAATGATGCATTGACACAATCAGGTAAAAATGCAGGGGAATATATTCGTCAAAATTTAGGCTCAACAGAAAAAATATATAATGATATTTTTAGCAAGTGATGAGGGAAGTTGCTAAATGTATTAATTGTGCATAATAATTAAATTTTTATGCCAAATCTATTAATATTCTATTTTTAAGTTTGTATATTTGCAAATTAATAAAGAAATGTAATTTTTTGCGATGAAAAAAAGGAAATCTCGATTACCGGTAATAATAGATATTTTAACGCACAATAGTATCGGAAGTCAAGAAGAATTATCAAAGCAACTTGCGATAAGAGGTTTTATAGTAACTCAAGCAACTTTGTCTCGAGACTTGAAAATGTTGCGTACAACTAAGGTCGCAACAGATATGGGAGGATATCGGTATATTATAGCCGATTCTAATCATGTGAGTTCTGAGCCATTTGCCAAGACACAAAACACAGCTCAGTCAAGTTTACACCCTGCGGCATTGTCATGTGCAATATCAGGAAATATTGTGGTCATAAAGACTCGCAATGGATATGCAAGTGGACTTGCTTATGATATTGATATGCTTGAATCCCCTCATATTTTGGGTACAATTCCGGGAGCTGATACTGTCTTTGCAGTAGTAAATGAAAATTCAAGTCGTTCAGATTTATACGCATTATTCTCATCATTCTTGCCAAGTCAAGTAATGACTGTGGCAAAATCTCAGTTTTTGAATGATGAAAACAGTTAGTTTAAAATATAGGTTATAATTAGCGATTAATAGAAGTACAATAAAAAAGATGAAAGATCTGTCAAAGGTAGAAATTTTAGTAGCATCAGAAGAACATGTAAAGTATGTTGATGAAATACTTGATACAATAAATAAGGCTGCTAAAGTGAGAGGTACCGGGATTGCAAAGCGTTCTCCTGAATATGTAAAGCAAAAGATGCTTGAACGTAAAGCGGTAGTTGCGTTGTGTGACGGTGAATTTGCCGGATTTAGCTATATTGAAAGTTGGAGTAATAAAGAATTTGTAGCTAATTCAGGTTTGATAGTTGCTAATAAATATCGAGGGATTGGACTTGCTACGCGCATAAAACGTAGAATTTTTAAGTTGTCTCGTGAAATGTATCCTGATGCTAAGATATTTTCGTTAACAACCGGTGCGGCTGTGATGAAAATGAATTTTGAATTGGGTTATCGTCCTGTTACATTTGATCAGTTGACAACCGATCCGGCTTTTTGGCGTGGGTGTGAAAGTTGCGTGAATTTTGATATCCTTCAACGCAATGGTGGGCATAAATGTCTATGTGTGGGATTGCTTTATGACCCTAAAGAAACTCAATACCACCTTTATAGTTTGGCAAATGATGATATAGAAGATTAAGATTAAACATTTATATAAAATGGAAAAAAAGAAAAAAGTAGTTGTGGCATTTAGCGGAGGACTTGATACGTCTTATACAGTAATGTATCTCGCTAAAGAAAAGGGATATGAGGTATATGCTGCATGTGCCAATACAGGAGGATTTAGTCCTGAACAATTGGCTACAAATGAGGCAAATGCATATAAGCTTGGAGCAAAAGAGTATGTAACTCTTGATGTAACTCGTGAATACTATGAAAAGAGCCTGAAATATATGATATATGGCAATGTGTTGCGTAATGGTACTTATCCCATATCTGTAAGTTCTGAACGCATATTTCAAGCTATTGCCATCGCTCGATATGCCAATGAAATAGGAGCTGATGCTATTGCTCATGGTTCAACCGGAGCAGGAAATGACCAAATACGTTTTGATATGACATTCCTTGTTATGGCTCCGGGGGTAGAAATCATTACGCTCACTCGTGATAATAACTTATCTCGCCAAGAGGAAATTGATTATCTAAACAAAAATGGTTTCTCGGCTGATTTTACTAAACTGAAATATAGCTACAATGTAGGGTTGTGGGGTACATCTATTTGTGGGGGCGAAATTCTTGATTCAGCCCAAGGATTACCTGAAACGGCTTATTTAAAACATTGCGAAAAAGAAGGAACAGAACAATTACGCCTAACATTTGAAAAGGGTGAATTAAAGGCTGTCAATGATGTATATTATGAAGACCCCATTGCTGCAATTCAAAAGGTTGAAGAAATTGGAGCGGCCTATGGTGTTGGTCGTGATATGCACGTCGGAGATACAATTATTGGTATTAAAGGCCGTGTGGGATTTGAGGCTGCTGCACCAATGTTGATTATTGGCGCTCATCGTTTTCTTGAAAAATATACGTTAAGTAAATGGCAACAATATTGGAAAGATCAAGTAGCTAATTGGTATGGAATGTTCTTGCATGAAAGTCAGTATCTTGAGCCTGTGATGCGAGATATTGAAGCAATGCTTGTTACATCTCAACGTAATGTTAATGGTACTGCAATATTGGAACTTCGCCCTCTTGGCTTCTCTACAGTAGGGGTAGAAAGTAAAGATGATTTGGTGAAAAATAAATTTGGCGAATATGGTGAAACTCAAAAAGGGTGGACTGCCGATGATGCTAAAGGTTTCATCAAAGTATCAGCTACTGCTTTGCGTGCATATTATGCTAATCATAAAGATGAACAAATATAACATTCAAAATGGAAGGGAAAAAACTGAGACGATCAAGAAATGAAAAATTAATTGCCGGAGTGTGTGGTGGTTTGGCTAAATACTTTGGACTTGATGTGGTTCTTGTGCGCATTGCGTATATTTTATTGTCAGTATTTACTGCATTTACAGGGGTATTGGTTTATTTGATATTAATGATGGTTATGCCACAAGAAAAATTCAGTGATACATTATGATAAAGGCAGGAATTATAGGTGGCGCAGGATATACTGCCGGAGAATTGATAAGATTACTTATAAATCACCCTGATGTTGAAATCAGTTGGATAAATAGTACAAGCAACGCAGGAAATCTTGTTGCTGATGTGCATCAAGGATTGATAGGGGAGACATATTTACGTTTTACCGACCAAACACCATGGGAAGATATTGATGTACTTTTCTGCTGCACTCCTCATGGAGAAACACGTAAATTCATGGAGAGTCATGATGTCCCTGAAACATTGAAGATTGTTGATCTTTCAACTGATTATCGCATAGAAGATGGAACACATGATTTTGTATATGGTTTGCCTGAACTAAATCGAAAACGCATTGTTAGAGGTGCTACACGAGTGGCAAACCCCGGATGTTTTGCTACAGCAATTCAACTCGCATTGTTGCCGTTGGCTAAAAACTTGTTGTTAAATAGCGACATCCATGTTACTGCAATAACAGGAAGTACGGGAGCAGGTGTAAAACCTTCGGCTACATCACATTTTTCGTGGCGTAATGATAATGTTTCAATTTATAAACCTTTCCGCCATCAACATTTAGCTGAAATCAAGCAATCGTTGAGCACTTTGCAGAATAGTTTTAAGTCAGAGATAAATTTCATTCCTGTGAGAGGATGTTTTTCGCGAGGGATAATGGCAATCGTCTATATTGATTGTCCTGTTGAACTTGAAGAGATACGTCGTTTGTATGAAGATTATTATTCTGACCACAATTTTACTTTTGTAACTGATAAGGCTCCTGATTTGAAAGATGTGGTGAATACAAACAAGTGTATTCTTCATCTTGAAAAAGTCGGCAGTAAGTTATTAATTACATCTGTGATTGATAATCTCGTTAAAGGAGCTTCAGGTCAAGCCGTACATAATATGAACTTGTTATTTGGATTGCATGAGAAAGTGGGATTGAATTTAAAACCATCGGCATTCTAAAGAAGAGATAAAGTCATAAAAATAAGACTATCACAATGAGTGATAGTCTTATTTTGTTTTATGTAAAGGTTTGTTATACGTTAAAACGGAAGTGCATGATGTCGCCATCTTGAACAATATACTCTTTACCTTCTACATTCATTTTCCCTGCTTCTTTTACTGCATTTTCGCTGCCAAGAGATACAAAGTCATCATATTTTATAACTTCGGCACGGATGAATCCTTTCTCAAAATCGGTGTGGATGATACCTGCACATTGAGGAGCTTTGCTACCACGAAGGAATGTCCAAGCACGCACTTCATCAGGTCCGGCAGTAAAGTATGTTTGGAGATTTAGTAGAGCATATGCAGCACGTATGAGTCGAGATACACCCGATTCTTCAAGACCTATTTCTGCAAGGAATTCTTGGCGTTCTTCGTATGTGTCAAGCTCTGCGATTTCACTCTCGGTTTGTGCTGCGACAATGAGTATTTGTGCATCTTCGTCTTTTACAGCTTCACGCACGGCATCAACATATTTATTACCTGAAACAGCCGATGTGTCATCGACGTTACACACATACATTACAGGTTTGTTAGTTAGTAGGAAAAGTTCTTTGGCAAATTTTTGTTCATCTACAGTATCAAATTTTACAGAACGAGCCGGAAGACCCTGGTCAAGAGCATCTTTAAATTGGCGAAGTACCTCATATTGCATTTTTGCTACCTTGTCGCCACCGGTCTGTGCTTGTTTTTGAGTCTTTGCAATGCGCGCTTCTACAGTTTCCAAGTCCTTAAGTTGCAATTCGTAGTCGATGATTTCTTTATCGCGCACAGGATCAACAGAGCCATCAACATGAGTTATATTATCATTGTCAAAGCAACGCAAAACGTGTAGAATAGCGTCAGTTTCGCGAATGTTGGCAAGAAATTTGTTCCCAAGACCTTCTCCTTTTGATGCTCCTTTAACAAGTCCTGCAATATCAACAATTTCAACTGTTGCAGGAACAACGCTACGCGGCTCACACATTTCGACAAGTTTGGTGAGTCGATCATCGGGAACGGTAATCACTCCCACGTTAGGCTCGATTGTGCAGAATGGAAAATTAGCCGATTGCGCTTTAGCGTTAGATAAACAATTGAAAAGAGTGGATTTGCCAACGTTTGGCAGTCCTACGATACCGCATTGTAGTGCCATGATTTAATTAGTTTATTGTTTTGCAGTGCAAAGATACGGATTTTAACCCACACTGCATAATTT
>CAZCEB010000050.1:0-9663 GCA_964497305.1 uncultured Muribaculaceae bacterium
GGAGTATATTTCTGTTCTAGACCTTAATGATATAAAATATGGTTGAGACAATATTCCCTTCTCAATATTTATAGAAAAATAATGATTACAATCATCACAGATGTCTTTTCCTATTTCACATCCACCTAAACTTTGGGGTAGAATATGAGGTGCAGTCTCAAATGATACATGTGGTACTTTTCTCCCACACCAAATACATTTCCCAGTATTTGAATATGTTTTTTTATTAGCCATATAAATTTAATCCCAATCGTTAAGGTTGTCGATGTAATTGTCATCTATCACAGGAGCGATGAGCGGTAACGCTTGCGATTGTTCCGAGCAATCAGAACAATCACAAGTACCTTTATTGCACCTTACGCAAGTACATTCCAAATATTCGTTTAATTCGTCCATATTATCGAATACTTATTTGGTCAAATGCTGCTTTGACACTTCTATAATCCCAATACAATGTGCCATTTTCCCATACTTGCATCTTTGCATGAATACCAGTCCACTTGACTGCATCAGGACATAATGTTCTATTTACCTGAGTATCGTTATACAACACTATAATTTTAAGTCCATCACGAACAGCTTTTTCACATTCGTATTCGATGTAACTTTTCAGACTTATACCATGCCCACGCGTACAGCTACATGAAAAAGAACGGTAACTTGCACAATGTTGGCAACTACCTGCCGTTAGCGACTTAGTCTTATTCCCTACGATTAAAACAAATGTTTTCGATGCGTCCAACCTTTGACAGAGTGATTGCTTAATTGAGCAATTCAAACTACTATCGTTTGATTGATGTAGGTCGTGTGCATCACTAAAAGAAAGTCCCCAATAGTTACTATTGTTCCATCTGTAGAGTTGATCAATAGCGTTTTTGTCGCCAGTCCAATCTCCGGCTACATAAGTTCGAGTTCTGTATATCATATTATTTATTTTTAATTTCGTAAATATTAATATCTTCCGTTATTTCAGGAGTTAAACATACTGTAATTGGCTGTTTTATGTGAACACCACTCATTTTCAAAGTACATAACAAGCACCTTGCGAGAGAAATATGGTCTTTATGTGGTGTGTCGGTAAATCGAGTAATACCAGAACCAAGTAGTGGAATATAAACTTCTTTAAATGCATATATTCGCTCGATTTCTTTCCACATTGTAATCAAACATTTCTCAAAATCAGAATGAGATAAATATGCCTTATTATCTTCAAAGTGAGTAAATGCAAGAAGAAGATATGAGTCGTTATAAGGAATAATTCTGCCAAGTGGAAATTTTCTTCCTTTTTTTACTAAATTGGAAGCCAATCCTTTTACATCAGAAGTGCTATTTATACACTTTTGCAAGTCTTCTATATTTTCAACATAGGAATCAATAAAAATTCCATTTAATGATTTATGTGCAATGACAATATCATCAACCTGTGTATCGAACATTTCATTGAATGGGATTAAACGCCAACCGTTCTGTTCAAATATATCTGCCTGTTTGAATTGTATTACATTGTCTCCTATATTTAATGTAATTCCTTTCCTTGCGTTATATTGCTTAAAAATAAAACAACAAAGAACCATAAATATGAATAGTACGAATATCGCTACTAATTTATTCCACCATGTCATATTTTGAATAAAGGCAACATCTAATAAACCCGTAATTTCAGCAATAGTCTGAAAGCTGGCTAACAAAGCAAAGCCTACAGATACACTATCTTTCCATCGTTTTTCGCTTCTTGTCCAATGAAACTTCATATTATTAATTATTCGTTAAAATATTCTGAAATTTCGAGTTCTGTAGTTACTTGTGATACGATGTAAATATACATCGCAACAACGATATGCGTTGCTCCGATTAGGTCTTGCTCAGTTGCAGTATTTGATTCGTGTGCTTCTGAATTTCTCCATTGGCGTAAGTTTTCCAAATATCCGCTGAACTGCTGGTAAACAGGCAATGGATTATTGCGAAGTCCTTTTAACGCACGGAATGCAAAAATTGCATCTTTGAGCGTTGCATTTTGTCCCTCTTCCTGTGCTTGAATATGAGTGCCATTCATCAGGTAATATAGTTTTTTCAAGAATGGCTCATAATGACTGACAAGACTGTTGAAATGGCGACGACGGTCAACAAGTCGAAGATTGTTGCCACAATAAACCTGATTGAGCGAATCCATTACAATTTCATTTATACCGTCAAGATTTGAGACCGACGGTGTTTGAATCACTTTCAAGAATGTTGTAATTACTTCTGAAATTGGTCTGATAAAGCGACTTAATTCAGTGAAGAATCCGTCCATAATAGCACTAATAGCTTGGTGAAGTGCGTCTAAATCAAGTGGCAAATTACGGTCATGCTGCGTGTTCCTTGCTAGTACATTTGATATACCTGACACTAATTCCTTTGAGAAATTAGTTCCGTTGGTAATCTCATTCAATAGAGAGAAGAATTTCTCCATTTGGTTGCCGGCTTTCTGCATAATCTTATCAATAATTAGACGAGAAAGCGACTCAGGGCTATTATTGGCACGGAAAGCATTTATCAAATCGGTGTCAACTTGCAACTCATCAACAATCGAACGGATAATCTTGTCATTTTCATCAAGATAACCTTCCCACGGTTCATTAACAATGTTAAGTACCTCTTGAAGCGACCTCACTTCATCGGTGCGAGGTGTATTGATGTCGCCAATTCTTGAAGATTGAAGTGTCGTAACTTCATCTTCAAGGGTGAGTTTACCTTCAAAGCTCATCTGCAAACGGAACTTGTTAAGGTCAACCTTTTCAAGAATTTCCATTGGCAATGTTTCTTTAGTATAAGGCAAGTTCTTATATAGCACCTTGTAGAAGATATAATGACGCTCCAAGTCGGGATCAATAAACTTCATCATTTGCGACATAAAGCCATAACTGCGTATGTAGCGATTGACCAACTTCCTGAATTTGTCTTTGTCTTCATCACTCATCGGCACAACTCGTTCCGATACAATCTGCTTAATCAGCGATGGAACACCGGCTGCTGTTGCTTTGTTAAGCAATGCTTTGACAATATTGGCTTCCTCTGCGTCATTGTAAACCTTAAACTGCTCGATTTCGGCTACGAAAGAGTACAACCTCTGAATATCAACATCACCTTGCAATTTCGTTTCTTTGTAATAGCGTTGAAACGCTTTTTGAACATCTGATGCTCGGTTGCGGAAATCAAGCACCATTGTGTCCTCTTTCAACGGAGGCATACAACGATTTAGACGGCTTAATGTCTGAATACATTGAATTCCTCCGAGCATTTTATCCACATACATTGTATGAAGCAGTGGTTGGTCAAAGCCGGTCTGGAATTTGTCGGCAACAATAAGAATGCGGTATTCTGGTTCTTCAAAGATGTCGCGAATGCGATTGTCTTTTATGCCATAACCATTCATCTTATCTTCAGTATAGCTTATGCCGTCAATTTCGATTGTTCCGGAAAACGCAACAAGTGTTTTTATCGCTCCGTTATACTCCTCTCTGATAATGCGGTCAACGATTTGTTTATATTTTACTGCCGACATTCGGGAGTCGCTAACAATCATTGCTTTAGCTTGACCGCCTATTTTGTGTATCGTGCTATTGAAGAAATGGGCAAGCATAACGCGAGCCTTTTTCTCCATGTTATAGGGGTCTTTGTTGAGCGACTGCAATATCAGTTTGATTGCCTTGCGTTCCTCATATTCTTTTGAGGCTTCATCTTCAGGCAATTTCTCTTTTGCCACATATTCATACATTGTGTCGTATGTGGTGTAATTTTCCAATACATCGAGGATAAACTTCTCATCGATTGCTTGCTTCATTGAATAGTAATCGTGAGCTATCCAATCTCCGTTCGCGTCTTTTTGTCCGAAAAGTGCATAGGTCTTATCTTTCGGTGTAGCAGTAAATGCGAAATATGAAATGTGAGCCATTTCCTGACGCATTGCTTGTAGGAATGCAAGCATCGCGTCCATTTCGCTTTCATAGTCATCGGCTCCAAATTTTTCGGCATATTTACGCAATTCCTCATCGGTGGAGAGGGCGTTGACAAGGTCTTTGGCACTCTCATTACCGATAGCCGTATGTGCTTCATCAACAATAATAGCATATCTTTTTGCCGAATCACGCTTCAAGTGATCAAGAGCGTATGCAAATTTTTGAATGGTGCTGACGATGATTCGTTTGCCGTCATTAATTGCGTCTGCAAGTTTGCGTGCACCACGACGAATATCACCTACCGTACCGACTTCGGTCTCGAAATTGTTGACATCATCAGCCATATTGGCATTAAGCACAATTCGGTCGGTAACCATGATAATGCTATCAAAGATTGGTCGCATTTCGCGGTCGGTAAGATTGGCAAGTTGATGTGCAAGCCATGCCATTGATTTTGTCTTACCACTACCTGCTGCGTGTTCAATAAGATAGTTGTCGCCTGCACCTTTTTCTTTCGCCCATTTACAAAGGTTACGAACAGCTCGTAACTGATGATAGCGAGGAAAGATTGTTACATCTTTCTCTACTCCGGTCTTTTCATCTTTCTCTTTATATTGCTTGATGAAGTGTTGCAATATATTGAGCAAACTGTCGGCTTGCCAAATCTCTTTCCAAATGTAACAAGTTGGGTAATCACCCTCCACCGGGGGATTAGTACTATTGATATTAAACGGCAAGAACGATGTCGCTTCACCACGCAGTGTCGTGGTCATAAATGCAAAGTTGTTGTCAATGGCAAAATGTACAAGTGTAGTTTTAAGCACTCGATTTTGAGGATTGCGATTGTTGCAATACTGATTTATGCCATGAACATAGTTTTGGTCGGTTTGCTCGTTTTTCAACTCGGCGGTGATAATAGGAATACCATTGACAAGAATAGCCAAGTCAATCTCATTTCTGTTATCGGGTGGCAAGTTGCTGTAACGCAACTGCCGAACAACCGAAAATCGGTTTTGCAGATAGAGCTGTTGAAACTCGCTATCTGCGTCGTCATATTCAGGCTTAAACTGAACAAGTTTTATCTTGATGCCTTGAATATTCAAACCTTTGAGCAAAAGATGCGATAGTTTTGCTTTCTTATCAATGCGATTGTTATACTCTTTCACTACCGCTTCAAAGGCTGCGTCTTCTCCACCAAATCGCTGTACAAGACGATTCCATTTGTCACTTTGTGATTGAATGAAGTTGCGAAGCATTTCACGGTCACACAAAGCCTCGATATCAAAATCACTCGCACTGCGTTGATTGTACAACGGACTATTTGCCAAATAGTCGGCTATATGTTGTTCAAAAAATGTTTCGGTCAATATGCTCATATATCTATCGTTTTTGCGGATTAACACACTTTGATTTTGCCTGTTACGGCTTCACTTATTATCGTTTGTTTATACTCTTTCAATAGCTCAATCTCTTTATTCGCTTTTGAAATGAGAATGTCAAAACGACTACACTTCTCGTCCAAATACTTCGCAATAGCTTCCTGCTCCGATAGCGGTGGGATTGGCATTTTGTGTCTTCTAATAATATCTTGACTAATATTGGGTTGTCCACCGCCAGCAGATTGAGCGATTAAGGATTTTTTTGCTGAAATAAATGAATAGAAAGAATATTTTTCATTCATATATTTGCTCGTTTCTAATACACAACAAGCCTGATTTACTGTTGTACAAATATCCAAAATACCAACTTTTCCAATTGTAGCCCCATACATAGCTATTACAACAGAATGTTCGGGATAAATTTTTAGATTTAATGTTGATACTGCTTCAGAGCTAATTTGCTTTGCGGTATTTGTTATATATCCGTCATTTAAGTCCCCAGTTTGCAGCCAATTAATTCCACCACAATCGCAATAAAAATCTTTATTACCAGTGTTGGGTGTTGTTCCACTACCAATATGATTATATATGTGAGATATTTTTTTCACTTCCCAATGTTCAGGGATTTCACCTATCCATTCAATACCGGTGTTTTTGAGTTGTGCATCGGGGTTGATGCCTCGCGTAACTGCTTCGCTGATTACCGACTGCTTCAACTCGTTGAGCAATGCCACACGCTTCTCTTGTGTCGCAATTACTTTGTCGATACTGCCACACTTCTCGTCCAAATACTTCGCAATAGACTCTTGCTCCAATAGCGGTGGAAGATATATATGTTGTCCCAAATATTCATAAACTTTGAGATTCTGAATCCCCGTTGTTTGGTTGAAATACAACAGATTAACCTTGTTTGAATACAATGCGTGAAAATAATAACACATAAATGAAGAATTATAATCTTCTTTTAATGTTATAGAATGCACAAAATTTGAACAAGTAGCTCTGTTTGTATTATTTGATATAACAACCCTACCAACTGGAGTCACATCTCCTCCGCCAGATTTTTCAATAAGTAAATCTCCTTTGGATATACATCTTCCTTCAAGTTCTGAATTAGAAATATTTCGATATGTTAGTTCTTCATTTTTCAATGTCAAGTGGTTGTAGTCAAAATCGGCAACTCTATAACATATAATATCGTTGTCATTACCTTTCTCATCGTCTCCCCAGACACCAGACGCTGACCGTTTTGCGAGAAATTTAATTCTATTTACCTCCCAATGCTCCGGAACCTCGCCAATCCATTCGATGCCGGTGGATTTATATGCGTCGTATTGCTTCATAATTAATAGTTCCTATTGTTCTTCTTCATTTTGAAAATCCTCAATCTCTTGCATTTTTTGCCTTAACAACTTTTTGTCAGGCAAGCAAAGTTGATATTCTGCTACCAATGTCGGAGACAAAGAACGACTTAAAGCATACTCTACAACATCATTATCTTTGTCTTTGCAAAGCAATACTCCGATACTCGGGTTTTCTTTCGGCTTCTTTACATCTCGGTCTAACGCTTCAAGATAGAAATTTAATTGCCCCAAATGTTCCGGCTTAAATTTCTCCATTTTAAGTTCAAATGCAACCAAACATTGCAACTCGCGATGATAAAACAGAAGGTCTATGCGAAAATCGCTGTTCCCAACCTGTAATCGGTACTCTTGGTCTATATAAATGAAGTCTTTACCTATCTCAAGTATAAAATCTTTCATTTGGCTAATCAATGCCATTCGCAAAGAGTTTTCATTATGTATCTTTTTTCCGGCTACAAACTCCAATACATAATTATCTCGAAAAACTGAAGATGCCGCAGGTGCAAGGGTATCGACGATAGGAGGCAATGTCTTATTGTCTAAACAAGTGCGTTCAAAAAGTGCACTGCTAATCTGTCGTTCCAACTCTCTTTTTGAATAGCGTTCTTCCACACATTTTCTTAGGTAAAAGCTTCGCTCTTCGATTGATTTTGTTCGACTGAGAATCACTAAATTATTGGTCCAACTAATTTCTCTCACCACCGGTGAGAGTATTGGATCTGACGAATAAGTCTCGTAGAATTGCTTCATTCTCCAAAGATTTTTATCTGAAAAACCTTTGGCTTCGGGTGCATTCTTGGAAATGTACTCTGCCAACTTTTGAACGATATTTTCACCCCATTCAGCCGATTTGATTTTCTCGGAAATATATTGCCCTATATTCCAATATAAATCAATCATAGCCGTATTGGCAATTCGTATTACATTATCCCTTGTGCGAGCTATCAATGTTGTGATTTCTGCAAATTGGGTGTTAATTTGTGGACTTAATATAATATCTTTGTTATGTTCCATACTTACTGATTTTTAAGAATAGAATGTTCTGTAAAATCCCCGCAGGGGCAAAAATCACTCTTTATTCTTCGTTTCTGAGTTTTACTAATTCATCTTCAAGATCGCGGTCGAGGGCGAACAACTCATTGAGAATTTCGTTTCGGTCGCGAAGAGGTGTATATACATAGAATAACTTTGAGAATGGAAACTCACAACCGACTTTATCTTTTGAACGATCCATCCATGCATCAGGGACAAAACGAAGCACTTCTTCCTGAAAGTATGTGTCGATGTCAGTCTTAAATGGTATGTTTTCGGTGTCACGCAAAGCAGAGTCGGCAACAAATCCTGATTCTACATCGCCCGGATTATCATAAATCTCCGGGACGTTTTCGTCGGTGATAGCCAACTTGCGGAGTTTTGTTATGTAACCTTTCTGAATGTTTTTCTTCTTTAGAGCCGTTTTTACAAACTCAAAGAAATCAGCGTCGTTACGACGTTTATCAATGTCGGGCAATGCTGCAACCTGAGCAAAGAAGGGAATATCTTTTTTTGCATATAGATTCCCTTTTATAGCTTCAAGTAATTTTTCTCCGGTCTTTTCAAAGACAAGTCGCTGTGGTCTTTCTACAGTTATCTTGGTGTAAAGGAAATCCTCTCTATCGAGTAGTTTTGCCGCCTCTACAATCTCACCATTTACTTCAATCTGTGCGCTCGTGTAGTTGCGATACATCTTCAAGATTTCATCTGCTCCTTGTTGACTTATTTCATAGCGTTTCTTGCCGAGATTTCGTTGTAATAATGATTGATACGGCTCTTGATAGCCATTGATAAACAATACTTTTCCTCTGTGCGATTCCGGCTTGTTGTTATCAAGAATCCAAAGGTACGTTTGAATATCGGTGCTATAAAAAAGGTTTTTGGGGATAGCAATGATAGCATCAAGCAAGTCTCGGTCGAGAAGCATTTTGCGTATGTTGCTCCACCCGGTTTCCGCTTCGCCATTAAAAAGAGGCGAACCGTTAAGGATAATACCGATACGAGAGCCACTGCCGTCCATTTTGCTAATCATGTGTTGCAAGAATAGCAAAGAGCCATCGCTGGTGCTTGGCAATCCGGCAGTGAAGCGTCCGTTTGCACGCTCCGACTCTGCTTTGATTGTTTCTTCAAACATCTTCCACTTTACTCCAAATGGTGGATTTGCAAGCATATAGTTGAAAGTCTTGCCGGCAAAGTGGTCGTCGGTGAGTGTATTCCCCACTGCAATTTGTCCATCTTGATTGGTTGAAGCATCATTCATCAATAAGATGTCGCTTCGACAGATTGCGTATGTCTTTTCGTTCTTTTCTTGACCAAAAAGATAGACTTTCATATCCGTGCGGTCGGTCGCTTTTTCGAGGTATTCTTTTGCAACTGTAAGCATACCTCCTGTTCCACAACATGGATCATAGATAGAGAAGTGTTGGCCAATAGTGTTGATTTCTTTCTCTTTTCCGCACATTACGAGTGAAACTAATAGGCGAACAATATCCTTGGGAGTGTAGAATTGCCCTGCCATAGTATTTGATGATTCCTTTGACCAACGAATAACCGTTTCAAACGCAGTCCCCATCATCGCATTATCAACAACTTCAGGTCGTAAATCCGCTTTTGTGACAAAAGCTTCAGTTACGGCAAATAAAAGTCCGGCTCTATCAAGTCGAGTATAAATGCGTGTAAGATCTCCGGCTTCACTATCTTCATGTGTAAAATTATTAAGAATATCTTTTACATTATCAGTAAAACCTTCAAGATACAATTTGAAATTGTCGGCAATTTCTCTCGGAGTCGCCAACAATGTAGATAGCGTAAACTTGGAAGTATTGTAGAAAGAAAGGTTATGCTGACGCATTAACAAATCAAGTTTTATCTTTCGCATAGCTTCAGGAACTTTTTCAAGTTCTGCGTCGATAATCTTTTTCTTGTCGTGTAATACACAATCCATACGAC
>CAZCEB010000051.1:0-9612 GCA_964497305.1 uncultured Muribaculaceae bacterium
TGTTTCAGTAGAAGATTTAGGTACAACTTACGAATTGTTAAACGATGTTATTATGCCTACTGTTGGTTTTGCTATTGGTGGTCTTGATTTCAAAAACCTTAAGTGGGTTATGAAAGATGCCGTTATGGATGGCGAAACAGTGGTATCTCCTGAAGTGGCAATGAACTATGGCAATTTTATTCAAAACGTGGTTGATTTCATTATTATCGCATTCTGTATTTTTGTAATGATTAAGCTTATCATGAATCTTAAGCGCAAAAAAGAAGAGCCTGTTCAAGAGCCTGCTCCTGCTCCGGAGCCAGAGCCAACAAAAGAAGAATTGTTGCTTACTGAAATTCGTGATTTGTTGAAAGAAAACAACGCTAAGAAATAAACAAAGTAAAATAATGAGTAGAGTGTCGGGCTATTGCTTGGCACTCCTTTTTTGTTATAAACAGGAAATTGCGTATTTTTGCAACAAACAAACACAATCAAGAATGCAACCGATTTTTCTCATTGGATATATGGGCTGTGGCAAATCCACGCTTGGGCGTGCTGTGTCTCGTGCTTCGGGAATAAGATTTATCGATTTGGATAATTATATCGAAGGTCGGTTTCATCGCACGATAAAAGAGATATTTGCTGAAAAAGGAGAAACAGGTTTTCGTGAGGTGGAACGTAATATGCTACATGAGGTTGCAGATTTTGAGGATGTAATTGTCGCTTGTGGTGGAGGAACACCATGTTTCTTTGATAATATGGAGTATATGAATGAGCATGGAACAACTGTGTTTCTGAATACTCCGATAGAGAGATTGCATAGTCGCTTGATGCGAGGACGACATAAGCGTCCGCTCATTGCTGATAAAAATGACGAAGAATTACGTCAATTTATTATTGAGGCATTGTCAAAGCGAATGGAATTTTACTCAAAGGCACAAGTTATTTTTTCTTCCGAACTTTTGGAGACAGAGATAGAGGTGGAGCATACGGTAAAATTATTCTTGGAACGTTTCTCTATAAATCCAATTAATTAAAATGTCTTGACACATGGCAACACGAAAGTTCTATGTAGTGTGGGAGGGACGCAGTCCCGGTATATATGACTCCTGGGAGGAGTGTAAAGATCAGATTGAAGGCTTCCCCGGGGCAAGATACAAAGCATTCCCAAGTCAAGATGCAGCAACAGAGGCTTTTCGCGGAGATTCGTCTGAGCATATAGGGGTTTTGAAAGCGATTGCATCACATAAACCTGTCGCTATAAATTATTCTGCATTCCCTGAAATTATACTCGATAGTATTGCTGTAGATGCAGCATGCTCAAAAAATCCCGGTCCTGTGGAATATCGTGGGGTTGATACAAAAACGGGTATAACATTGTTTAAAGTCGGACCACTCGCTGATGGGACAAATAATATAGGGGAGTTTCTTGCAATTGTTCATGCTCTTGCCATGACAGCCCAGCAGGGAGTGGCTACACCCATATATTCCGATAGTCGCACAGCTTTGGCATGGGTGAGAGATCGCAAATGTAAAACGACTCTAAAGCCCACCCCAAATAATACAAAAATTTGGGAACTTGTAAAGCGTGCAGAATCATGGCTACAAACCCATACTTATACTAATAAACTGATAAAATGGAAAACTGAAGAGTGGGGTGAAATTCCTGCTGATTTCGGTCGCAAATAAAAATGATGCTCACATTTTTTGTGAGCATCATTTGTCATAGTGTATCTGAGTTTATTTCTCTGAAAGGGTTTTAAAATAAAAATCGAGGACATCACGAGCAGCGGTAAAAGAACTCTGACGATTTCCTAATACCCGTTGTTCTTTGTCGTTAAGCAAAGCTGCAACATCGGGGTTGTTATAGAAATGGTTGCGTAGTTTTTCATTAATGGTTTCATACATCCAGTAACGAGCTTGTTCTTGGCGTTTACGCTCGAAATATCCATTTTCTTTAACAAAGTCAAAGTAGCGACCAATCATTTCCCACACTTCGGGGATTCCTAATTCATAATATCCGGAATAGCATAACACTTCAGGCATCCATCCTGAAAGTGTTGGCGGAAACAAGTGTAATGCGCTGCGGAACTGAGCTTGAGCCAATCGAGCGCGGTCGATATTATCACCATCGGCTTTGTTTATGACAATACCATCGGCCATTTCCATGATGCCACGTTTGATACCTTGTAATTCGTCGCCTGTCCCGGCAAGTTGAATGAGTAGGAAGAAATCCACCATTGAATGAACTGCTGTTTCGCTTTGTCCTACACCAACAGTTTCCACAAAAATGTTGTTATATCCTGCAGCTTCACACAATACGATTGTTTCGCGAGTTTTGCGAGCAACACCTCCAAGAGAGCCTGCCGAAGGGCTGGGGCGAATGAAGGCATTGGGATGAATAGAAAGTTTTTCCATGCGTGTTTTGTCGCCAAGGATACTCCCTTTTGTGCGCTCGCTTGATGGATCAATTGCCAATACCGCAAGTTTGCCCCCATCTTTCAATACATGCAATCCAAATGCATCGATTGAAGTACTTTTTCCTGCACCGGGAACTCCTGTGATACCTATGCGTCGGGAATTGCCGGAATATGGTAGGCATTTTTCGATAATCTCTTGTGCCAATGCCTGATGCTCTTGGGAGAGACTTTCAACAAGTGTTACCGCACGGCTGAGTGTCGTAACATTCCCTTTTAGAATGCCATCTACCATTTCACCGACGGTGGGTAGTGGTTTGCGTCGGCGACGTTGCAGATATGGATTAACAACCGGAGGTTGTTCGACTCCGCTATTTACGGTTAAACCGGTATATTGTTCATCGTTTTCGATATGTTCCATGGTAGTATTGATTATTTTGTGATTTCACCCACGAGACGTACTGTTGTTTCTGGACGTTCGGGGTCGTTGCTGATTATGGTTATGCGAGAATTGAATATTTCATCGCTGAATTTTGATGTATCAACATTTATGGAAACAATGGCGGTTTTTCCCTTCTTGATTTTGTCTTTATCTATTGATATTTCAATTCCGGGATCTCTGGTTGAAATACGGCGTATTAAAAGTTCGTCTTTACCAAAATTTTCGATATTAAATGAATGGGAAATAATACCGTTATTGTGTTTTATTGTTCCGAAATTTACTCTGTCGGGAGTTGCTATTGCCGGTGCATTCATGCGTTGTCCCGGGGTTAACTTTGAGAAATCCTCGGTAATAATTGTTGTAGCAGTTATGGGGATGAGTAGTTTGGAATTTTTGTCCGGAACAAGAACAACACTATCTTCGACCAATCCCCATGTAGGACATTTTGCTGTATTTATATAAAATGTAAAAGTAACTTGTTCACCTGGAGGAACTAATTTTGGCGCAGTCATGACCGATAAATATTCAGGCATATTTTCCCAGCGAGGAGCAATTGAATCTTGACTGCTGTTATAAGCATCGAGAAAGCAAGTTTTGAATTTTCCTTTTTTGACCTCGCCAAGAGGGACAACAGATGTACGTAATTTTAATTCTCCTCCATCGACAGGGAAACGACTTTTTATGGTTTGTTCGTTAGCAATAACCACTCCGGAGATTTCTAATGTAGAACGTTTAGGCTCTGTGTTGGTATCAATATATATTTTCTTATTAAATCGCCCGGGACGCCCCACCGGGTCATAACTCACTGATATTGTCATTGAATCACCGGGGGCGATGGCTTCTTTTGAATATTTGGGGCGTGTGCAACCACACGTAGCACGAGCATTAGTGATTACAAGAGGACTATCGCCTGTGTTTATGAGTGTGAATGTACATTTTGCATCACCATCGTTTTCATTTATGATGCCGTAGTTATGACTCTTAGCCACCCATTCGGCTTTGGGTTGCGCGATAGCGGTAAAATGTGTGATAGCAAATAAAAGTAATGCTAAGGCTTTATATAGTTTCATGATTATTCTTCGTCATTATTTTTCGGGATTACGACTCCTGAAATTTTTAGAATTGGGCGACGACCTTTATCGTTGGTCTGAATTTTTACTTTACGGTCAAATTCACCCGGACGTCCTGCAGGGTTGTAGGTTATTTTTATCTTGCCTTTTTCTCCTGGTTTGATGGGCTTTTCAGGATATTCGGGCTTCGTACAACCGCAACTTGCTCTTGCCGAAAGGATTACCAATGGCTCATCTCCCACGTTTTTGAACTCAAATTCATAGCTCACAGGACCATTTACTTCTTTGATAGTGCCAAAATCATGGCTTTTTTCCAAAAAACTGATTTTTGCACCTTCGCCATCGGCAAGCATTGAAAATGTAGCTATAAATAATGCTATAAATGTTGTGATAAATTTCTTCATAGAGAGGTAACGTTTGTATTAATTTGGTAAAGTTACGGAAAAGCGTTGCGTAATGTGAATTTAAGTGCGTTAATCTATCTTAAACGGATAGATTATCAACACCAATGCCAAATAAGGCATAGTCATACCACACAGGGTCTTTATTCAATAAATAGAATTAAATTATTGTGATTATATGATAATGATTTAAATATATCGTTATTGTTTGAATTAAAGATATTAGTATAATCCAATTGCAATAATTTTATTGAATTTCTAATTCTTTCCTCATTTATTGAATTAGAGTAAAGGATATAAATATGAAATTTCTCATGAGGACTAATTACTTTAAAAAATGTGGTGTATAATTGGGGGAATGTTTCAAGGTTGTCTATTTCAAGAGTACTGCCATATTCATTAATTATGTTCATGATAGAAAACAGTCCTATCCTTTTTTTGAAATATTGTAATGAATCGTGATGTTGATTTAATGAATCAAGTCGCTCTACCCATAATAAGTAATCGTTATCTGATTTGTTTGATATTTCATATTTAATGCAATTTTGCTGATTCAAATCTTTTAGATAGGAGCCAATGTTTGAAAATGAAATATCTATATCATCAACATTATTAGTAAATAGAGATTTTCCATTCACGACAATATATGATATGATAGTAAATATTATGACAAGAATGTATTTCATATTATTTCATATTTATAATAGTTTCGTTTATTGCGTTATTAATTAGTTTGAATAATATCTGATTTGCATCTATATTTCCAGATTTAAAATCATGAGAAGCAGCTTTTCTATTCCCATTTGATTTCATATAAATAAGACCATGTCCATATGCTTCATGGCTAAATGTTTGAGCTTTCCCTTCTGTAGAAAGATTGCTATTAATAATAACATGTATCATATTATCAGGGGAGTTTTGTGCCCCATTTAAATCCGGGAATAGTGTTTTCCCTAAAAAACCGGTTTCTCCTGTTGAAGTTCCTACACCTCTACCTCCATCATTTCCGATAAAATCAGGATCGACCTCAATAGTCCCCATTTTACGCATTAAATTTACACCTGATTGATTTTTGTATTCAAATTCTGAGGATATTTTGACAATCATTGTTTTTTCTAAATCTAATGCAATTTCTCTTAGACTATTAAAGTTTTGGCTATTAGATTGAACGGACATTAAATTAGATTGTAATAATACACCATTTTCATTAAAGTTAATAGATTGTTGTAATTCAACAGGAATAGTATTTAGAATCATCTGTTGTTCATCGTGGTTTAATGCAATAACTTTACAGCCGTCGGGATCAACGTAGTTAATGAGATTTCCTGCACAGAAAGAGTATGGTGACAGATGAGGAAATGCAAATGCTCTGAATGATATACACATTAAGGCTAATATTATACTAATTCTTTTCATGAGATTGCTGTTTAAGATATTTATTTGTGTATTTATATGCTTCTGTTGCTTGTTCTTTACGTTGTTTTTCTATGCTATCGTTACTCTCTGTCAAATATGTCATGTTTAGATCGTATTCAGTATTAGCAATATCTTGTATGAGACTATTAATGTATGGATCATTCGGATTGAATCCATATAGGTTAATATAATTTTGGAGCGAATAGCAAAGAGATTTTCCTTTAATAATAATTGCCGTCGGATTATTTGGGTAATATTTTAAAGATTTATTTGCACAATCATAGGTAAATTGATTATAATGATGGTATTTTTTCCAATATCCTAATGCTAAATCAGCTAATTGACATGCTATTGTTTCAATGTTTGTTAATGGTGTCATATATGTGCCAACGATGACTGCGGAATCATGTATCATAAAATCTTTTTTATCCAAGAAGAAGGATGGTATTGGTGTGTTGTTAATTCAAGATTTACCCATTCTTCGCCTCCTGTAATATAATTGTCTTCATTACGATACATTATATAGCAATGTTTTGGAGCTTTTGCAATATATACATTTGCGCCTAATTCTTCTGCTAATATTTTGTATAGCCAAGGAAGCGAACGGCATTGCCCTTCGTGAGTTTTTAATACATTACACACAAATTGGTTTGTCCAATTATCATTATCGTTAGTAAATTTTTCAAAATTATAATAATATGGTTTATAATTATTCCCTGACCAAGGCTTAAAGAAATATTCGTTAAGAGCTATTTGCTTACCTGTTTTATAATAGTTAAGGTTGTTAGCAGAAATAAATTTTTTTAGATATGTCGTAATTCGTAAGATCTCATTATTAAAATCTGCCTCGTAATCAAGTTCTCCGTCTAAATATGCCCATTCTGCCAAAAAAGTAGCACGTTTTATGGATATAGGAATTTTCCCTTGTAACATATCACTCATTTCTTGATATGCTACTATATATCTATTATCAATATTTTGAGCTTGAATAAAAATGGAACTCAAGAAAGGAGTAACAATGAATAATAGAAAAGTGAGTTTCATGAGCGTAATTTTTACGAAATTACAAAATGACTATCAATATTACAAGAAAATAGCTTGGGATTTTGTTCCTCCAAAGGAACGGAAAAGCGTTGCGTAATGTGAATTTAAGTGCGTTAATCTATCTTAAACGGATAGATTATCAACACCAATGCCAAATAAGGCATAGTCATACCACACAGGGTCTTCGCGTCGGAATGAACGTAGTGTTGCAGTGAGTTCCTCTACTGCGCGACGGTCGTTGGCGTTGCGATTGAGTAGCCCAAGTTGTCGTGCAGTGTTTCCTACATGCACATCAAGAGGGATAAAAAGCTGTGAAGGCTTAATGACGTCCCACACGCCCATATCCACTATCCCATCATTGCGCACGAGCCAACGTAAAGCCATGTTGATGCGTTTTAAAGCTGTTGTTTTAAGGTTGCCGGGCAGGCAGCGATAGTCTTGTTGTCCACCATTGGCTTCGGCAAGAACATTGTTTAATGCTTCAACAAGAGTCCAAGAGGGGAATTCGGAATTATTGATACCCATTTTGCGCGCAAATTCTTGTAGAGAGCCATGTTCAGCATATATTTTGTTTAGCCCTCGCAGATAGTGGCGTAGATTTTTGGCAAAAAAGGTGCGATGAATATTCATGTCGGGCAGTTCTTCATGCCCTTTGTCCATTACATAGTCATAGGGGCGGTATTCCATTAGAGATAGTATCTTCTCACAATTGGAGCATATCATTTTGCGATTGCCCCATGCGATTGTCGCACTAAGTAATGCAACAATTTCAATGTCTTGCAGACGTTCAAAACGTCGGGGAAATTGCACCGGGTCGCGAGCTATAAAATCAATACTGTTAATGCGAGAAGCTTCTCGGTCGAGTAATTCCTTTATTTCGGTGAGAGATAGGTTTTCCATTGTGTTTTGGTTAAACGATTCCCATTTTCTCCATAAGGAAATAGGCATTGAGATTGTGTGCAATCCCTTTGTGTAATTTGTAATCAAATGTCAGACTATCGCCTTTGATTTCAGCTTCAAAACAATAAGAAGAAATGTTTTGAGGATATTCATCGGCAAGAAGCCCAAGAGCAAGATCATGTGTAGCAAGAACACCGCCAATTGGTAATGTGATTAATTTTTTTACCAAAGCGAGCGAGCCACGTTGTTTGTCGGCTGAATTAGTCCCTCGCAATATTTCGTCAAGAAGAATAAACATCGGTTTCCCTTGCGACGCTTCATTGACTACCGCCTGCAAGCGTTTCAGCTCGGCAAAGAAATAACTTTCGCCGTTGGCAAGAGAGTCGTTGGCGCGTAATCCCGTAAATAATAATGCAGGAGTGAATGTCATTGACAAAGCGGCAACCGGAGCTCCCACCATTGCTAATAAATAGTTTATGCCTATTGTTCGCAAATATGTGCTTTTGCCTGCCATGTTTGCACCGGTTATGATGATAAAAGAGTGTTGAGCCATACAGGGGAGAGGGTTATTAACTCGTTTTGATTGGTGTATCAATGGGTGTCCCATCTCTTCGGCTTGCATTATCGTTTTGCCGGTTAAATCTATCTTTGGAAATATATATTCAGGATTTTCAAAAGCGTATGTTGCCAATGCACAGATGGCATCAATCTCACCCAAAGTTTTCAGCCATTTGGCAAGATTATCTCCGTGTTTGTTCATCCATCGGTTAATGCGATTAATGATGATTATATCCCATAACATGGTACCGTTAAAGAGGATGAACCCCACAGCATTATAACGTTGATCAAGAGATTTCAAGAGACGTGAGAGTCGTTTAATCGATTGAGACGCTTTTTCGTCGTGTTGCTTAAGGTTGTTTTGCAGTTCAACCATTAAAGAAGAATGAAATTGAGTATTTTCAATTTGTTGAAATAATTGTTCACGAGAAGTCATCCGCTCGACTGTTGAATAGAGCCATTGATGAAGTTTTCCGATTTTTTTGCTTATAATTGATGCAATGGTCAAATATCCCATAACCAACCATATAATAGAACTCCCCGAAAAGATATTTAAAACGTTTAGGATTATAACTAAAATAAATATGGGGGCTGCGCAATAGGCTAAAATGGTTAGAGCCAAAGGGAGTTTGAAAGATGGGCGATTTTCAAAATCGGGAATTTCTTGCCGGTCCTCCTGTTCTATCGTTTTTCCTGATGTGTGAAATTCTGTGCGCAAACTATTCATTTGCGATAATTCTCCTATGGCTTCTTGTCGAGCATTGATAGCATTGTGATTAGTGAGCGGATTTTTCAGCCATTCGGCAAGGTGAGTGGCTCCGATAGATGTGGCTGTAGAGTCGAGCATCGAAAATAGAGAGTTTTCCCCAAAAATATCAAGGTCAAAACTGAAACGATGCAATTGGTCAATGTGTTTGTTGCCCTGTGGTTGTTGGGAGAGGTCTCCCGAGATGACTCTCAATCGGGATTGCGCAAGATGGAGTTTGGTCTCTTGTTTCGCCTTTAATCTCAGTAGCCGGTCGTGATATTTGGCAAGGCCGAGAAAAAATGTAAAACCGGCGATTGACGCAATTAGACACATTGTTGAATTATCCCAAAGCAGATATATCGAAGCAATAATGGCGACAAATACGACAACACGCAACCATGAGACATTTGTTGCGCGACGGCTGAGGGACGATATATGCGCTTGAGCCTCAACTGCTAAACCTTTGTAGTATTGTTCTACACCCATATTGCAAAGATACAACAATATAAATGATTAGTATTGAAATTGTCTTAAAAAAACTGTGCCAAAAACGTTCATTTTTGGCACAGTTGAAAGCTAATTCTATTGAGACTTATTGAGAGATTTTAGTCAAGATTGAATTTTATAGGAATTGTAT
>CAZCEB010000052.1:0-9594 GCA_964497305.1 uncultured Muribaculaceae bacterium
AAACGCAAAAAGCGTAGAGTGGTATATCTCACATTTGACGACGGACCGATACCCGAGGTAACTCCTTGGGTACTCGATTTGCTCGACAAATACGGCATCAAAGCAACCTTTTTCCTTGTTGGAGATAATGTTGCACGCCATCCTGAACTTTTTGAGGAGATAAAACGTCGTGGACATGTATATGGCAACCACACAATGAATCATCTTCAAGGATTTAAAGTTACATCTATGCGCTATATGCGCAACATCACCGAAGCAAACGAACTAATTGACAGCTCGCTGTTTCGTCCGCCCCATGGATTAATACGTTGGTCACAAGCCAAAGCAATTAAGGATCATTACAATATTGTAATGTATGACCTTGTTACTCGTGATTATAGTAAAAAACTCAATGGAGAACAAGTACTCGCCAATGTCAAACGATACACTCGCAATGGCTCCATCATCGTGTTTCACGACTCTCTGAAAGCTGAAAAAAATCTGAAATATGCTTTACCTCGTGCCATTGAATGGATAAAAGAGCAAGGCTATGAATTTGACGTCATCGGAATGTAAAAAAATCATCTTTGACGAAGCGATAAGGCTCGGTATTGAAGATATAGGCATTGCTACTATAACCACAATTGATGATACCGCTCAAAAACAATATGAGACATGGATCAAGAATGATTATCATGGCGAAATGCATTATCTTGACAAGTATCACGATGTGAGACAAAATCCGGCTCTTCTTTTGCCGCCTGCTCGCTCAATCATCGTTTGCGCAATAAATTACTATCCCACACACAAACAGGCGCCAAATACACCTCAAATCGCCTCATACGCACTCGGGCAAGATTACCATGAAGTTGTAAGGGCTAAATTAGCTATACTTGCCAATTTTATAAAAGAAAATTTCGGGGGCGAAACTCGTGTGTGTGTTGATACAGCCCCATTAAGAGAACGCTATTGGGCAGTAAAAGCCGGGATAGGATTTATTGGTCGCAACAACCAACTGATTATTCCGCATAAAGGCTCTCATTTTTTCCTTGGAGAAATACTCACTACTCTTGACTTATCTCCCGACGAGCCTTGCACGCAATCATGTCTGAATTGTGGTGCCTGCATAAAACAATGCCCTACACATGCAATAAAACTTAACGGCTCTATCGACGCCCGCCTATGTCTATCCTACCTCACAATCGAATACCGAGGAGAATTGCCCGAAGATTTGCCATTAGGCAATCGCGTTTATGGTTGTGATACATGCCAAACTGTATGTCCACACAATTTTAATGCTCCAACCACAAAAATCGTGGAATTTCTCCCTTCCAAAGAATTACTTGAACTTAACCAACAAGCAATGGAAGAAATGACACAAGAACAATTTTCGGCAATCTTCAGACACTCTGCCATAAAACGCACAAAATACTCCGGCTTCATACGCAATATTAAATTTATAAAATAAAAAATCCCACACTCTTCTGAGCATGGGATCTTCATCTAATTATATTTATACTATTAATATTCCGACCAAGCTGCGATATTAATATCTTCGATTGGCTTGTTAATAAACGCATTGATATAAGCCGATGCAAGGCGTGCATTTGTAAACAATGGCACATTGTGGTCAATTGCTGAACGACGAATGCGATAACCATTGGTCAACTCGCGTTTAGTGTGGTTTTTAGGAATATTGATAACCATGTCTATCGACTTGCTTGCTAATAAGTCCAAAATGTTTTCGCCTTCTTCATCGGGCCAACATACCGGATGTGCTGTTACACCATTTGCATTAAGGAATTTTGCAGTTCCTTCTGTTGCATACAGTTTATATCCGTTCTTATCCAAAACTTTGCAGCAATCAAGCATATCAACTTTTCCACGAGCATCACCCGAAGAAACAAAAATTGCTTTATTCTTATCGGGCACATGGTGTCCTACTGAAATCATAGCATTGAGCATCGCTTCGTCAAAGTCAGCACCAAGACATCCCACTTCACCTGTTGAAGACATATCTACACCAAGCACAGGATCGGCCTTGTGAAGACGAGCAAATGAGAATTGAGATGCTTTGATTCCAATATAATCGATATCAAATGTTGAAGAATCGGCTTTTTCTACCGGCTCGCCAAGCATAATGCGAGTTGCTGTTTCTATAAAGTTGCGTTTCAATATTTTTGAAACAAATGGGAATGAACGAGATGCACGCAAGTTACATTCAATTACCTTCACATCATTATTTTTCGCAAGATATTGAATATTGAATGGACCGGAGATGTTCAATTCTTTTGCAATTTTCTTACTAATGCGTTTGATGCGACGAGCAGTTTCCATGTATATTTTTTGTGCAGGGAACACGAGTGTTGCATCTCCAGAGTGAACACCGGCAAACTCAACATGTTCAGAAATTGCATATTCTATGACTTCGCCATTGCGAGCGACAGCATCAAATTCTATTTCTTTAGCATTTTGCAAGAACTCTGTTACTACTACAGGGAATTCTTTTGACACTTTTGCTGCTGCTCCAAGGAATTCATACATTGATTCATGATCGTAGCACACATTCATCGCAGCTCCCGATAACACATAACTTGGACGTATCAATACGGGGAAGCCTACCTCTGCAACAAATTTATCGATATCTTCAAAACTTGTCAACTCTTTCCAACGTGGTTGGTCAATACCGAGAGAGTCGAGCATAGCCGAGAATTTATGACGATTTTCAGCGCGATCAATTGATATGGGTGATGTTCCAAGCACAGGCACATGACGACGATATAGTTTCATCGCAAGGTTGTTAGGAATTTGACCTCCCACAGAAACGATTACACCTCGAGGAGCTTCCAAATCTATTACGTCAAGAACGCGTTCGAAGCTCAATTCATCAAAGTACAAGCGATCACAAATATCATAGTCAGTAGAGACTGTTTCAGGGTTATAATTAATCATAATTGACTTATAACCAAGCTGACGACATGTGTTTACTGCATTAACCGAGCACCAGTCAAACTCTACCGAGCTACCAATGCGATAAGCTCCGGAGCCTAAAACCACGATGTTTTTACCGGAGTTATAATCATACGGAATCTGATGAGCATCAGCTCCATATGTTACATAAAGATAATTAGTCAATTCAGGATATTCGCTTGCTACAGTATTGATGCGGCACACTTTAGGTGTAATGTTCAAACTCTTACGATGTTCACGCACACGCAACACTTCTGTTTCATAGTTAACCTCAGGATTTTCCACATAACGAGCGATTTGGAAATCACTAAATCCGAGGCGTTTTGCTTCAGCCAATACATCAGCAGGAAGATCTTCGATGCGGTTATATTGTTTTAGCACTTCAGCATAATCAACAATATTTTTAAGTCCATTCAAGAACCAAGGGTCAATCTTTGTCAATTCTTCGATGCGCTCTACTGTATATCCTTCTTCAAGAGCTTTAGCAATTGCAAAGATGCGCATATCTGTCGGGTGAGACAATGCATGATCGAGATCATCAAATTGTAAATCTCGGTTTCCCACGAAACCATGCATTCCTTGACCTATCATGCGGAGTCCTTTTTGGATAATTTCCTCAAAAGACTTTCCGATTGACATAATTTCACCCACCGACTTCATTGATGAACCGATTTCACGATCTACACCAACAAATTTAGTCAAGTCCCAACGAGGGATTTTCACTATCATATAATCGACCGAAGGTGCAACATAAGCCGAGTTTGGCGTTCCCATTTCACCAATTTGGTCGAGAGAATAACCCAACGCAAGTTTAGCGGCAACAAATGCTAATGGATAACCTGATGCTTTTGAAGCAAGGGCAGAACTACGGCTCAAACGAGCATTAATCTCGATGATGCGATAGTCATTTGTTTCTGCATTAAATGCATATTGGATATTACATTCCCCAACAATACCTATGTGGCGAACTACGCGAATAGCAATATCTTGTAATAATTTGATTTGCTCTTGTGTCAATGAAACGATTGGAGCAACTACGATACTTTCACCTGTGTGAATTCCAAGTGGGTCAAAGTTTTCCATTGGTACGACAGTGAAACAATGATCGTTTTTATCGCGAATTACCTCAAATTCTATCTCTTTCCATCCTTTCAACGACTCTTCAACAAGAATTTGTTTTGAATGGGCAAGAGCGCTTTCACAAAGGGTGTGGAACTCTTCATCATTAGCACAAATTCCAGATCCAAGTCCCCCAAGAGCATATGCTGAACGCACCATTACCGGGAAACCTATGCGATGAGCCACCTCAACGGCATCTTCCATTGACTCTACTGCTTGGGATACCGGAGTCTTTGCTTGTATCTCATCAAGTTTCTTCACAAAAAGGTCGCGGTCTTCGGTAATCATAATTGCCTCAACCGATGTACCAAGCACTTTTACTCCATATTTTTCAAGTGTACCATTGAGATACAACTCTGTCCCACAATTTAAAGCTGTCTGTCCGCCAAATGCAAGTAATATACCATCGGGACGCTCCTTCTTTATTACCTCTTCAACAAAATGAGGGGTAATGGGAAGGAAATAAACCTGATCAGCAACACCTTCCGATGTTTGGATAGTTGCAATATTAGGGTTTATTAGCACTGTGGAAATACCTTCTTCACGAAGCGCTTTTAATGCTTGTGAACCAGAGTAATCAAACTCGCCGGCTTGTCCAATTTTCAAGGCTCCTGAGCCGAGCAACAATACCTTTTTAATTCCGTCGATCATAATTTTGTGAAATTTCTTGCAAAGTTACAACGTTTAGCGTCCTGATACAAATAACATCGGACGAAAAAACACCAATTTTCAAAAAAAATAGTTATAATCTATTCAAATCGCCATGTAATAATCCCCACTTGTTCAGCTTGTGCATCTTCTGATACTGAAAAACGAGATTCTTGAGATGCAGCAATACAACGATTACGAATAGTGAGATTGGCCGATGCCGGACCTTCTCCTCCATCATACTGAGGAGTACCAATGACATATCCTTGTCGATTAACACGTACTTTTATGCGAATTGATCCTGAGAGCTGACTCTTAGGTCGTCCAAATGATTCTAATGTTCTGCCTTTTAATGTGTGTCCGGGTGTTCCACTTGCAGAGCCCATGGTCGAATTCCCATCAGGAGAGCCGGCATTACCTGTACCACTACCATTATTGCCAAATTTTACTTGATTTTTGATGCGCTCTGCGGCTTCCTTTTCTCGCTTAATGCGTTCTTGTTCGGCAATTTCTTCTTTTGTCGGACCCGATTTTTCAGGTTTCGCGTCCTCCTTTACTTTTACCGGAGATTCATCTTTTGATGAGATTAATGATTCAGGCTCTCCCTGTATACCTTCGTTCTTAATATCTTCCCCCGATTTAGCGTTAAATTCTGCCTCTGATTGAGCAGGGGTGGATTTATTATTTGCCAATGGCATATAATTATTCCCAAGCCTCACAAGTTCACCTCCATATAAAATTTCACTTGAATCAACCGGGGGCCATCGACGTGGTTCAGAAGCTGAATATTTCACATAACTCACGCACATCACGATGATTACAATCACATGTAATGCTATTGTACCAATCAGTGCAATCAAACGATTTTTGCGAGAGTCATTACCCATGTCTTTTATTTATTTTCCCGGGATTTTCGAGCCGGTTTTGTCGCAAGGACAACTTTCAAATTATTTCTCGCACCCATTTCAAGCATTGCCACAACCTTGCCATAAGGCACTTCTTCATCGGCATATAATGCGATATAGCTCTCGGGGGTTTGTTGTTGAGCCATTTTCAAGAATGCAAGCAATGCATTTTCCTCGATGGGTTGAGGCTCTTCCTCACCAAATGAAGCAAATATTTTTTGGTTTTTATCAATATATACTCGAGTTCCCGGCTTTAGGGCAGTCTGCGTCGAACTTTGCGGAAGATTTACTTCAAGAGCACTCGGGTAAACAAATGTGGATGTTACCATAAAAAAGATGAGCAACAAGAAGATAACATCGGTCATCGATGCCATCGAAAAAATTGCCATCATGTCATGCTGTTTCTTTAGTGCCATAGCTTTTTATTGAGCCGGTTCATTAAGCAAATCCATAAATTCCATGGTTTTTGCCTCTAATAAATTCATCACATTATTAATGCGAGCGACAAGATAATTATAGGCAAACATTGCTATGATACCCACAATTAACCCTGCGACAGTTGTAACAAGAGCTTCATATATACCTCCGGCGAGAACATCTATATTTGCAGCACTACCGGCACTTGCAAGATTAAAAAAAGCGCTAACCATACCAGTTACTGTCCCTAAGAATCCCAACATGGGAGCTCCTGCTGCTGTTGTTGCCAACCACGGAAGTCCTTTACCCAACTTTGCAATTTCGAGATTTCCGGTATTTTCGATTGCTACAAGCACATCATTCATTGGACGACCTATGCGACTAATTCCTTTCCCAATTAAACGAGCATAGGGAGAACCCGTTTTTTTACACAAATTCATGGCACTTTCTATTTCCCCTTCATGAATATAATCTTTGATACGTTTCATAAAGGTTTCATCCTCTTCATTTGCCTTTTTTATAACAAAAAAGCGTTCAATGAATATATATATACACACGATAGATAATAATGCAAGAGGAATCATTATAATGCCACCTTCAAGACACAACTCCCACACCGACAATTCTGCGGTTGCGCCTTCGGCAACTCCGGCAGATGAGGATATAGAATCGACAACCGCTGTATCTACCGATGATGAGATAAATGATAGTAATGCCATAACTATTTAGGTTTTATTTTTTAGACTAAACAAGTTTTATATCGTTTAATTGTTTCTTCAAGCCCGAGGTAAAGAGCATCGCATATTAAAGCATGTCCTATTGACACTTCATTAAGATAGGGTAATCGGTCAAAGAAAAATTTAAGATTTTCAAGACTTAAATCATGCCCGGCATTTACACCAAGACCTACATTGTGAGCAGCTTTACTTGCTTCTACAAATGGCGCAACTGCAAGTTCCGGATTAGTAGGATATAAATCGGCATAGGGTTTTGTAAATAGCTCTACTCTATCGGCTCCTGCTTTTGCCGCCAATTTAATATTTTCAATATCAGTACCCACAAATATTGAAGACCTGATTCCGGCATCTCGCAATCTATCAACTATTCCGGTCAAGAATTCCATGTTTTCAGCCACATCCCAACCGGCATTTGAAGTCAATGCATCGGGAGCATCTGGAACAAGTGTTACTTGTTCAGGCTTAACTTTAAGGACCATATCCATAAATTCAGGCGATGGATACCCCTCTATATTAAATTCAGTCTTAACGATTGGACGCAAAGTAAAAACATCGTCATGTTTAATGTGTCTTTCGTCCGGACGTGGATGAATAGTTATTCCATTAGCCCCAAATCTTTCACAATCGATAGCAACTTTTTGAACATTAGGCATGTTCTCTCCCCTTGAATTGCGCAAAGTCGCAATTTTATTAATGTTTACGCTTAAGTTTGTCATTCTTTTTAATCAAATTCACTATATTTGTAGAATATAATTCAGACTACAAAAGTAATATGAATTAATAAAAAGCGAAAGTTTTTATAGGCAAAAAAGATTAAGACCTCAGACTATGAGATTGGCAATATACGGAAATAAATATCAAGAGGGGCATATTGACGGTTTATCCCGTTTTTTTAAAGCTATTACAGATTATGATGTTCAGGTAGCTATGGAATATACATTCTACAACTACCTATGTCGTGTTTTACCCATCCCACCTCATGTTGACGAAATAATAAAAGGAGATAATTTTTCTGCCGATTTAGCCATCAGCATAGGCGGAGATGGCACTTTTTTGCGTACTGCTCAATGGGTTGGAAACAAAAATATCCCAATCATGGGTATCAACACCGGTCATCTTGGATATCTTGCCGATGTCCAAATTTCTGAGAGCGAAATAATTCTCGAAGATATAACAACCGGAAATTACAAAATAGAGGAACGTTCTTTAATAGAAGTCCTGCCTTCTAATACTATTTTAGATAAATGGCCATTTGCATTAAATGAGGTTGCAATCCTAAAACAAGATACCGCATCGATGATTTCAATCAAAACAAAAATCAATGATGTGGAACTTAATACTTATTTGGGTGATGGACTCATTATTTCCACTCCAACAGGTAGTACCGGTTACAACCTGTCGGTGGGAGGTCCAATAATAGAGCCTACGGCTCCTAACTGGGTCATTTCTCCCATTGCCGCCCATTCTCTAACAATGCGTCCATTGGTCGTGAGTAACGAAAGTATCATAAAAATAACAACCTCTTCTCGTGCCACAAACTATCGGCTAAGCCTTGATGGACGATCCATAACTCTTCCCGAAGGTTCTTCCATCTCTTTGCAGAAAGCTCCTTTCGTTATAAAAGTTGCTCAACGGTTGGACCATCATTTTACTGATACATTGCGCAATAAATTATTATGGGGTATTGATAACAGATAATGCCACCAATCAAACTCATAACCGGCTATGAATTTAACTATCCTCAATTGGGATTAGTCAGATTAACTGTGCGCAATAATACCCGAAGCATTACTGCTCGATGGAAAAATGGTAAAATTCAACTTAATATTCCTCGAGGCATATCAGGACAAGATGTATTTAATGCACTACAAAAATTCACACCATCTCTACAACGAAATAAGCCATCTCTGATTTATCATGATGGACAACAAATCTGTCTTGACGGACTGACGATCTCAATCAAAAGACAATCGTTAAATCCGGGAAAAATACTTGGACAAGCACACATCCCTAATTCAATAATAGGAGTGGGATGCGAATGGGATTTCAATAATGACAATACAACTAAATCCATCAGTAGATTAATGTGTAAAATTGCACAACGCCTTGCCCCGGAAATACTTCTTCCACATGCTCGTCGATTGGCTCAAAATGTAGGAACAGCTCCTTTAGGATGGTCTATCTCAACAGGCCATCGTGTACTTGGAAAATGCGATAGCAACGGTTTCATATCGCTATCTTATATTATTGTCTTTCTCCCTTTGCACTTGAGAGAATACATTATCTATCATGAACTTGCCCACCTTTCTGAGATGAATCACAGTAGCCGTTTTCACCAATTGTGTAATAAATATTGTAATGGAAAAGAAGCAACCTACATTCGAGACTTGAAAGCCTATAAGTGGCCTATTTTAAGATAAGCTTATGACTTCTTGGCGATAGTTATAAGTGTTGCGCAGTTGTTCAAATAAGGATTTGTCATCTTTTAATGCAATTGTATCTTCCTTTGGAGAATAGGACTTTTCTATTTCTTCAATAGAGACTTGTTCTGCAGCCCCAACAGGAACGTTCTCCGAGATATTAACATCGGGCAATCCAAAATGTTTTGTTAACGCCTCTATTACCATTGCTGTTGCCCTTATTTTTCCTTCTCGTGAATATCCGGCAATGTGAGGAGTCGCGACGATGGCTTGTTTTAATAACTCGCTCGAAATATTTGGTTCGTTCTCCCAACAATCAATCACAACATCATTTATTTTATTTCTTCCCAAAGCATCAATTATTGCCGAGGTATCAACAATTGGACCTCTTGCACTATC
>CAZCEB010000053.1:0-9567 GCA_964497305.1 uncultured Muribaculaceae bacterium
ATTTGTCAAGTGATGCGCTCTCACGATTGGTGATTGATTTGGTAATTTTTAATTGTCTCATCTTCTGTTTACCAAAAATTAAACGTGCAAAGATAGCTATTTTTCTTGAAATAACCATGTTATAATTCCATAAAATATATTTTATCAATGGGGATTAGTTGTGATATATTTATTAACTTTGTAATATGTAAAAAAGAAAATATGAACGAAGATTCTTTAAGTCAATTATATCTGAAAGATACTGCATTTCAGGATCTTATGCAAAGACGCATTTTTAATGTGTTGCTAATAGCGTCGCCTTATGATGCTTTTATGATGGAAGAGGATGGACGTGTAGAGGAACAATTGTATTTTGAATATGTTTCTCTTAATCTGAGTTCGCCACCTCGAGTAACTCAGGTGAATACAACAGATGACGCGCTGAATGTGTTGACTCATAAGCATTTTGATTTAATTATAACAATGCCGGGTGTTGACATCCCTGATTCTTTCTCTGGTGCACGACGCATTAAGGAGCAATTCCCAGAAATACCTATAATTGTATTGACTCCATTTTCTAGAGAGGTGTCAAGACGATTAGCTAAAGAGGATTTTACAGGTATTGATTATGTGTTCAGTTGGCTTGGAAATGTCGATTTGTTGCTTGCAATAATAAAGTTGCTTGAGGATAAGATGAATGCCGATAATGATATAAATGGTGTAGGTGTTCAGATGATTATGCTTGTTGAAGACTCTGTGAGGTTTTATTCATCGGTATTGCCACATTTATATAAGTTTTTGCTGAAGCAGTCGCTTGAGTTTTCGACAGAGGCTTTAAACCCGCATGAACAAATGTTGCGTATGCGTGGTCGTCCAAAGGTGATGCTTGCTCGTGATTATGAGGAAGCGGTTAAATTATATGATAAGTATGGTCAAAATATGCTTGGCGTAATTAGTGATGTGTCGTTTAAACACGATGGAAAAAAGGATAATCAAGCAGGTATAAAATTGGCTAAATATCTCAGAGAAAAAGATCCATATCTTCCTATTATCATAGAATCATCAGAGTCAGATAACTCCGATAAAGTTCAGGAATTTGATGGAGTGTTCTTAGATAAAAACTCTAAGAAACTACCAGTCGATTTGGGTGATGCAATAATGGATAACTTTGGTTTTGGCGATTTTATTGTGAGAGATCCAGATACCGAAAAGGAAATAATGCGTATCAAGTCGTTGAAGGATATGCAATATAATATATTCAATATTCCTGATAGGGCATTATTTTATCATGCTTCATATAATGATATTTCGCGTTGGTTGTATTCGAGAGCTATGTTTCCTATCGCTGAAGTTATAAAGACGCATCGTTTTAATACACTTGAGGAAGCTCCGGTTGTAAAGCAGTTGTTTTTTGACTTGATTGTGAAATATCGTAAGATGAAAAACAAAGGTGTGGTTGCTGTCTTTAAAAAAGATAGATTTGACTACTATTCAAATTTTGCCCGCATTGGTCAAGGCTCTCTCGGAGGAAAGGGTAGAGGTCTTGCTTTTATTGACTCAATTATAAAGAAAAATCCGGTTTGTGATAATTATGATGGAGTTACGATATCAATACCTCGCACAGTAGTGTTGTGTACTGATATTTTTGATGAGTTTATGTCAACAAATAATCTCTATCCGGTGGCATTGAGCGACTTGCCTGATGATGAGATATTGCGATATTTCCTTCAAGCACGTTTGCCGGAACGGTTGATTGAAGACTTTTTTGCTTTATTTGAAGTTGTTGACAAGCCTTTGGCAATAAGAAGCTCAAGCTTGCTTGAAGACTCACATTATCAGCCGTTTGCCGGGATATATTCAACATATATGATTCCTAATGTCGAGGATCGTTATGAAATGTTGCGCATGTTGAGTGATGCAATTAAGGGTGTATATGCTTCGGTCTTTTATGCCGATAGCAAGGCTTATATGAATGCAACAAGTAATGTCATTGACCAGGAGAAAATGGCTGTGATAATTCAAGAGGTTGTGGGAAAAGAAACAGAGGATTTTTATTACCCATCTTTCTCTGGAGTGGGAAGGTCTTTAAATTATTATCCCATTAATGATGAAGTTCCAGAAGATGGCGTCGCTGAAATTGCAGTTGGATTAGGAAAATATATTGTTGATGGAGGATTGAGTTTGAGATTTTCTCCTCGTCATGCCGATAAGGTGTTGCAGACCTCTACGTTGGACCTGGCGTTGCGTGATACACAAACACGCTTGTATGCTCTTGATATGAAAAACATATCGGAAGATTTCAGGGTTGATGATGGTTTTAATATATCTAAAATAAAAGTTCAAGACGCTGCAATGGCTGGCGCGTTGAAATATATGGTTTCTACATTTGACTATTTGGATCAAGTGATAAGGGATAATGAACATGGCGATGGCAGAAAGGTTGTAACCTTTGCCAATATGTTGCAACATAAAGTGTATCCTCTTGCTGAAACTATTGATTTTATGTTGCAAAAAGGTCAAGAGGAGATGGGGCGCCCTGTGGAAATAGAATTTGCCGGTACTGTGGATGTAAAAGGTGAAAGGAAGGGTCATTTATATTGGTTACAGATACGTCCTATAATTGATCGCAAGGAGCTTGTTGATGAAAGTGTGCTAAATATTCCCGATGAAGATGCTATATTGAGAAGTAATACTGCGCTTGGGCATGGCAATGTTGAAAATGTCGATACAATTGTGTATGTCAGACCGGAGAATTTTTCTTCATCAAATAATTCATTAATTGCACGTGAAATTGAAAAAATAAATCGTAACTTTACAGCTCAAGGAGAAAGTTATATCCTTGTGGGACCCGGACGATGGGGTTCAAGTGATACAGCACTTGGAATTCCTGTGAAATGGTCTAATATTTCGCAGGCAAAAATTATTGTAGAGTCGTCATTGAGTAACTATCGAATTGAGCCAAGTCAAGGAACTCACTTTTTCCAAAATCTCACCTCTTTTGGAGTGGGATATTTCACTATTGATACATCGTCTCATGATGGTATTTATGATATTGGTTATTTAAATGGAATGCCGGCGATATATGAAAGTGATTTTGTGAGAATAGTAAAATTTGATAAACCGCTTGCCATTGGCATCAACGGGAAAAAAGGCGTTGGAGTGGTGGCAAAACCTAAATAAATATTGAGAAGATTATGTCTATATTTGGAAAAGTAAAACAAGCGTTTGGATTCTCTGATGTCGATGATTATTTTGACTCGATGGATGAGGAGCATTCAGATATTTCATCATATAAAAAAGAGAGTAATGTAGGAGAGAAATCTGTGGCTGAAGCTGCTAATGATGTTAATTCAGAATCAGAGAAACAACTGCCACTCGAAATATTTGACTCAGTGATAAAGATTTTTAATGAGTCTTTGCCTGATTTCATCAAAACAAGTCTTGATGTTGATGCTCAACGGCAATATATTTATAATTCTCTTAGTCAAGGAATGAAGGATTATATCGAAAAGACAGTCGCTGATGCTCGTCAACGAGGAGAATCAAAGTGGAAAGATGAAAAAAATAAACTTCAAGCAGAGATTTCTCAACTAAAAATTCAAAATAAAAATGTTGATGAGCAACGTAGTGAATGGCAAAAACAACAGTTGAGTGCTGAGCGTCAAAAACGAGCTATGTCAGAGCGTTTACATGATTTGGAGAAGCAGGTCGCAACTCTTGAGGCTGAGAAAGAACAATATGACCTTGAGAATAAAAGTTTGCTGAATAAACTCAAAGTCTCGTCGGTAATAGATGGAGATATGGAAGTTATGCGTCAGCAAATTGTTGACTTGCAAGCACAGTTAGCCGAAGCTCAAGAACAGGCTCCAGAAAGTGCACCACAGGTGGACAATCAAGTTGTAGATGAGTTGAATACAAAAGTTGAGGAGCTAACAGTTCAAAATAAAATGTTGGATGAAGCTGTTCAACAATTGAAAGCAAAGGAAGCGGTGGCTGATGCAATGATAAATGACTTGAATAGTAAAGCATCAGAAGCAATTCACAAATTGGAGGAAAAAGAGAAAGAATTATTAGAATTATCAAGTGATAAAGGGAGTTCAACTGCTGAAGTTGATGCTTTGAAAGAAAAACTAACTCTTGCCAATGACGAGTTGCAATCGGTGCGCGAGGAACTTGAAGAAGCTAAATCTTCAATGCAGGTATTAGAAGAAATACAAGAACAGATTTCTCTTTTTGAAGATGTGAAAAAGAAGAAGGATAATCGTATTTCAGAATTGCAAGAGGAGTTAAAAATGCAATTGAAAACAATTGCAGATTTGGAAAAAGAGTCTGTTTTATTAAAAAAGACAATTGAAAATAATTTATATAAACAAGTTGAGTCAGAAAAGCAATTAAGAAAAGAACTTGAGGAACTAAAATCGCAAAAAAAAGTTTCACTAACACCCATTTCAGATCTTGATAACGATGAAACAGTAGCGGCGATTGAAACTAAGAACAAGAAAAAAGTAAAAATTTCGGCAATTGATGAGTCTCTTGATGATACTGATTGGCTTGTTGCAACACCTCCACCGGGAACAGTAACTCGTCCTACTCCTGCTACAACTGATGAAGATTTTGGTTATCAGTCGCCATCACGAAAGCAAACGCCTGAAAATGATGCACAAATGTCGTTGTTTTAATATGTAGAATTATGAGAGAAAGAAAATATATTATTGCTTTTGTGTTTGTTTTGTCAATGTTTGCTACAATGCAAGCCGTTAACCATGTTGAGCAGATAAGTAAATATGTTTTCCCCGCAAATGCTCCAAATGCGCCTAAAGCATATACTTATATGCATGATGGGTTATCTTATTTGTCATTGGGTAATGATGGGAAGAGTATTATCAAATATGATACTAAAACAGGGAATGAATTGGAAATTGTGTTTGATGGCGAAAAATCAAGAGAAAATAAACTCGATGAAATTGATGGGTTTGAATTGAGTGCTGATGGAACAAAAATGTTGATATATCGTGATAAAAAGATGATATATCGTCGTTCGTTTGATGCAGAGTATTATGTATTTGAAATAAAACGTAATATATTGACTCGATTATCAGATAATTTTAAACGTCAACAAGCACCAATATTTTCACCCGATGCGCGTATGGTGGCTTTTGTCGCAGAAAATAATATTTATATAAAAAAATTGGATTATAAGACTGAAGTCGCTGTAACGAAAGATGGTAAAAAAAATCAAATAATAAATGGAGTCCCCGATTGGACCTACGAGGAAGAATTTACAACTGATATGTCAATGTCTTGGGCTCCAGATAACATGACATTGTGTTTCATAAAATATAACGAGGAAGATGTAAAAAACTATTCATTCCCATTGTATAAAGGAACGTGTAATCCTAATTTAAATTATGAATATTATCCTGGTGTTTTTTCATATAAATATCCTGTAGCGGGAGAAAAAAATTCGGTGGTTTCTGTACACAGTTATGACGTTGAAACTCGAAAGGTTAAAAATGTACCATTATCAGAAAAAATAGAGTATATTCCTCGCATTGCTTATGCATATTCTCCAGATAAATTAATTGTAACAACATTGAATCGTGCGCAAAATCGAATGGAAATTTTTGCGGTTAATCCAAAATCAACTATTGCCAAATCTATATATGTAGAGGAATCATCTTCATGGATAACTCCTGAAACCTATGAAACATTGAAGTGTTATCCGGAGTATTTTGTAATAAATTCTGATAAGTCGGGTTATTCTCACTTATATCAATATAGTTATACCGGAAATCAATTGAGGCAGATAACAACAGGAGATTATGAGGTAACGGATTTTTATGGTATTGATGCATTGGGAAACGTATATTTCCAATCAACAATCGGTGGCGCTATAAATCGTGTAGTAAGTATGATAGATAAAAAAGGTCGAATTACACATCTATCACCGGAGACAGGTATGGCTTCGGCTGTATTTGCTCCAACAATGGATTTTTATGTTTTAAATTATAGTAATGTTACAACTCCTCCATGTTACAAAATTTATAATGGCAAGGGAAGAGAATTAAGAGTGATGGAGGACAATGCATCTTATGCAAAGAAATATATTACTGTTCCTACTAAAGAATTTTTTACATTTGAGAATGGTGGTATAACTCTTAATGGATACGTAATAAAACCATCAAATTTTAATCCTTCAACAAAGTATCCGGTAATAATGTCGCAATATAGTGGACCTGGTTCACAAGAGGTGTTGAATAGATGGCGCATAGATTGGGATTGTTATTTTGCTCAACAGGGATATATTGTGATGTGTGTTGATGGGCGTGGTACAGGTGGACGTGGTAAAGAATTTGAGTCAATAGTGTATAAAAGACTTGGTTATTATGAAACAATGGATCAAATAGCTGCTGCAAATTATGTAGCGTCTTTACCATATGTGGATGCTAATCGCATAGGTATATATGGATGGAGTTATGGAGGCTATGAGACTTTGATGGCTATATCAGATAAAAAATCACTATATGCAGCAGCTGTAGCAGTCGCTCCGGTAACAGATTGGAGATATTATGATACAGTGTATGCTGAACGATATATGTTGACTCCAAAAGAGAATGAAGATGGATATAATAGCGGTTCACCAATGAATAGAGCAGCCGATGTGAAATGTCGATTGTTGTTAATGTCAGGAACTGCTGATGATAATGTTCATGTGCAAAATACAATAGAATATGTTTCTGAATTGCAATCACATGGTGTGTTGTGTGATATGTTACTTTTCCCAAATATGAATCATTCGATATATCATTGTAATTCAAGAGCTTTAGTATATGCTAAAATGTTAGATTATTTTAATCGCAACATGTAATGGAACGAGAACGAAGAATGGCCAATGGCTATGGAATTTTTAGCTTGTGGGCTAATTGGATAATGGGTGTAGGCTCATTGATGGCAATTTTATTGATTTCTCCACATATTGATAAAGAATGGTTGCCTTTAGTAGTTTTCACGTTGGAGTTTTTCTTATTTGCCTTAGTAAGGCATAATAGGGTGGCGCAATTACCGGTATGTTACTTGATCCCATTTATTTGTACGAGAGTGTTGTTTTGGTCGGCAGTGATAATGGTTATAATAAATTTGCTTCATGTCAATGATTTTATGCTTGAATTTGCCGACGAGAAAAACGTAAATCCTGAGATTCCTTTTATTTCAGTATTGATAGTTGCTCCAATAACATTTATTGTAACGTTGCGGGCGTATACTCGTGGTAGTAAATTAAATTTTTGCACTGATTGTATATTTCGTCATGGCTCAGCCGCTGAACGTGGTTTCTTGGGGAATTTATTTAGTCAAGAGGGTAGATATCAAGTTAGGATGCTGATGATGTTATCATTATTGATGTCGGTTGTAGTGTGGTTGTATTATATAATCTTCTATATAAATGTAAATCTTAATGCACCTGACAAATTTTTTTATGTTTGGTTCCCTGTACTTTTATTTGGATTTTCGTTGGTTTATCTTGGTATAAGATATTTTGGTTTATGGACATATTATTGTCAGAATGTAGAAGGCAGTCCATTGCGAAATGGAAGTACAACATTATTACGCTATATAATCTTTTGTGGGGATTATGTATTCTTAAAAAAATATGATCCAGATAAAGATGATGCGAGAGCCGGCGAAGATAAATTTGATACTCCTGCAAAATTGAATGTGTCATATAGAGGTCGTATGATACAATATGATGTAGAATCATATTTAAAAAGTTTATCGGGAATTTCTGATTGTGAGATAAGATTAATGTATACAAATAGAAATTTCAATGCCGATAGCAATATTTTTCACTATGCGTGTTTTATTGATAATCAAGATATAGTGGCTCAATCTCGATTAGAGGGAAATTGGTATACTTTGCAACAATTGAATCATATGATAGATGAAAAGCAAGTTGCACCTATTATTGCATCGGAATTTAATCGAATGTATAGAATAATCATGGCTTGGAAAACGTATGATAGGTCGGGTCGTAGATTATATGATATAAAAAATTATAAACCAACTTTCAGATTAAGAGATTTAAAGGAGTGGGATGTTGATTTAAATGATACAGAATGGTTGTTTGTTTCAATAAATAATCAAGATCGCCCTTTTTATCGTCTGAAAAGATTTTGGCGTAAACACATTAATGGTATTGGTAATTGATTATGTCAACCTCTACATCAATGTTGGTTATTACGGGTCCTACTGCTTCTGGTAAAACGAGGAGAGCTGTAGATGTCGCTCGTGTATTAAAGGGGGAAATTATTAGCGCCGATTCTCGACAATTGTATAAGGGTATGGATATTGGTACGGGAAAGGATCTAAATGAATATGATGAAGTCCCATATCATTTGATTGATATATGTCCTGCCGGATACAAGTATAACTTATATGAATATTTGCGTGATTTTGATGTTATATATAAGGATATAAAGAATAGGGGAAAATTCCCGATTTTGTGTGGTGGAACAGGTTTATATGTAGAATCGGTGATTAATGGTCTAAGATTGCCTGAAGTCCCTGAGAATACGGAGTTAAGAAAATCATTAGAGGGAAAGTCCTTAGAGGAGTTAACACAGATTTTGGCTTCAATTAAAACATTACATAATGTAACTGATGTTGATACCACTAAACGTGCGATAAGAGCTATTGAGATTCAGAATTACTATAACGAAAATCCCGACAAGGCAGTCTCTACTAAGCCTAATCCGATGCAGAATGTCGTGATAGTTGGGGTAGATATTGATAGGGAAAATCGTAGAACTCGTATATCATCTCGATTAAAATCTCGTCTTGATGAAGGAATGGTAGAAGAGGTAAAGCAGATTATAAATAGAGGTGTAGCTCCTGAGGATTTAATATATTATGGTTTGGAGTATAAGTATTTAACGTTATTTGTAACCGGGAAAATAAGCTATTCCCAAATGTTGAGTGAATTAGAAATTGCTATACATCAATTTGCAAAACGACAAATGACATGGTTTAGGGGAATGGAGCGAAGAGGGTTTAAGATAAATTGGTTACCATGGGATATGCCTAAAGATGATTTTGTTGAGTCGGTAATAAAATTGATTACAAAATGATGCGTTTATTCGGGCTGTTAATTATAATAAGTATAAGTGCATGTTTAAATGCTCAAGAAAGAATATATGTTGAAGATATAATCATTCCGAAGGATAGTTTGTATTTGATAGAATTGGATGGTTTACCTATCTCTTATTCTATTGAAGCAAGGGCTGCTCTAAATAAAAATGATGAGCAAATTGGAGCAAGTAGGCAAGAATGGGGGATTGTGTGGAATTATAAGTCAAGAAAAGATTTCTTTTATGCCAAAATATTGTGTGGAAATTCTCATTATGGAGACTTTTTGGATCAACGTTATGCAGATGTTATTATTGGAAGATGTCAAAATGGCATAGATTCAATAATTGGAAAAAAACGATTTAGCAAAGGTATTGATACTGCTTTGGGATATAATACTTTATTATTGGAATGGAGTAATGGTGTCGCTAAAATTTTATCAGGAAGCAATGAATTAAATTTCGTTAC
>CAZCEB010000054.1:0-9540 GCA_964497305.1 uncultured Muribaculaceae bacterium
ATCCCAATGGTAGTCTCTATTAAGGTCATTCAATGCAAATATGTGATAAGTGCCCGGTTTGAGATTGCGAATTGTGAACTGCCCCAATTGATTTGTTTTAGAAATGCGCTCCAATGGGAGTGTTGTAATCGCCGTATCAGACAAGTTGCTATATACCCCTACCAACATTCCTTGTGCCGGCTCAAGATTGCGAGCTTCAAAAACCATTCCCGAAATGCACAATGAGTCAATATCATCACCGGTAGAGAAATCAATTGCAAATCCGTCAATAGGATTACTCTCGTTCAAATCACTGATTGCATCGGAAAAGTCTATTGTATAAGTTGTATTGGGGAGCATTGTGTCTTTCAACTCCACATAAACACGCCGACCATTTGCTGTAATCGACGGCATAGATTTCTGTGCAGGAGAAACCACAACTTTATCCATCACGTCCTTAACTTGAACATTTTCGTTAAATTCAATAACAAGTTTCTCCTTTGTATAATTCAATGCGCCTATCGCCGGCTCGCTCTTCACAAATACAGGTGGAGTCTCATCTCGAGGTCCCCCCTCAGGACGCCCGATACTTGCGCACGCTGCCACAATCACAGCCAATGCCATGATTAATAATAGGTGCATATATGTTCTGTTATGCTTCATTTTTTATAATTCAAACCCCAAAGTTAGCTAAAATTCTTGATATGCATGGAGTGTTTCAAAATTTGTAGTTTACTCCTATTAATCCGCTTATTCCTTGTGCAGGAATATTCCCATTCAATAGATACTCACTATTCAACAGATTTTCGACTATTCCAAACACGCTAAACTCTTCTGATAATCGATAGTTTGCCCCTAATGACAGGTTTTCGGCATCGCCCAAGCCATAAACATCCTTGTCATCAGAAACACAATATCGGTCTTTTCTTATTTCGTAACCAAGCGTTACATCAAGAGCATTTATAGGTGATACTTGCAACGAAATATCGACTACATCTTTTGCTCTATCTCGCCACAAGTAATAACCTTTGTTCATATCTTGAGACGCTGTTTCATATCTGATACTGAAATCTACAATATTGCGATAATTATATCCGATTTCCACTCCACCATGCCATCCACTAATATCTGTAGGTATATAAAAATTTGTCTGATCTAAATAACATGGCATCAACCAATCATCGGCTTTGGCATATCCTCCAAATAGCTCAACATAGGCCCCATGCCAAGGACCAACAACAACACCGGCATCAAAAGTAATAGGAAGCTTTGATGTTCCATAGGTAAACATGGGTGCTGAATATTGAGAATAATCAAATAATGATTTCAATGTATTTATATGCTTTCCTCCTCCGAGTTTTCCATATACTGAGAAATATGACATAGGTATCCAATTCAGATTCACATCGGGAGCGATGTTCAATACATTACCCTCATTTATAGCAACATCTACTTTCATTCCGGCTCTAACTCTTAGATTGTTGATTCCATAATCTAAATGTGGGGTTAATGCCACCACCCCATAATCATGAACGATTGATGCTTTTATATCCAATCCAACATTAATGGCTTCGGCATAAGGCACTTCAGCACTACCATTTATCACAAACACATTTTCTCTGACCGGAGATATTTCTGTTCCTAAATAATAAACTTTTTGGCCATAAGCAAAATGATTAAACTCTACACCGGCATTATATTTAACGACTCCCATCGCTGAATTCCAGCCAAGACTCAAATTTAAATCATTCACACTCTCATTATAACTTTCAGACAAGCCCGTCGGTATATTATAACGATTAAACGAATAGTCTATACCGGCTGTTACTCGTGATTCTGAGCTAACCTTGTGAGATATCCCCATTCCCAATTCTACTGCATGAGAGCGCAATGTCAGTTCTTCGCCCGATAACATATCGGCATCATAAACTTTACCATTATACTGCATCCATGCATTTAGTCGAGTCTTTTCCGTATCAATAATGCGATATCCTGCCGATACTGCTGCATTGAACATCGGAAAATATCCGGCATCGACATACCCTCGATAATTTAAATCCTTCAATGTATCTCCACATGAAACCGGCTCAAGCGTAGCAATCTCTGACGACACTTCTGATGCTGTTCTCAAATGTCTGAATGAAGGATTTTTTTTTGTTATAGTACGAGAAAGGCTTTGGGGCAATACCTCAAGTTTCGTTGCCGAACGTTGTTCAGGGACAATCTCTTTCTCTATGGTGATTTCTTTGCTCAAATCTTGCGCCGACAACGACATAAATATCGCTGAAACACACATCGCTGTTATATATCTTGCTTTCATATTTCAATATTATTTAAGTCGTTCATCAATCATTCTGAAAATATCTATTTCACTACCCGGATAGTTCTCTTTTATGTTTTTTAGATATTCATCGGCTTCAAAAGTCTTCCCTTCTCGTCGATTTATATCCGACAACAATATAAATCCTCGTGCAAGCCAATATTGATGAGGGGTATTGGCTGCAATAAACGACTCTAATATCTTGCGTGCATCTTGCAATTTATTTATATCATAATAATGTTGAGCAAGATAATAGGCACTCTTTGCTCCATGAACATCACTAACATCTTGCGCCAACTCGCTCCATGCCTTTTCAGCCTCACTATTGCGATTTAACTCTTTTAGAGAATAGGCTCTAACAAATTCCACCTCTCTTTTAACATCATTATCAATTGCGTCTATTGATAACAATTTATCAGCACACTCAACAACATCTTCATGATTACCCATATCACGAGAAATTGTCATTATTCCCATTTGTGCAAACATTTGATTGCGCTCACTTGTTGCACGTCGAGCAAGCTCCTTATAGCCCTCAAGTGCAATTTCGCCTTTTCCTTGACGGTATTCAGCATTAGTCTTTATCGCAAGTGCATCTTCATACACTTCTGCTTCGGGATATTTCTCAATAATTTCAGTTGCATATTTTAAAGCCCCCTCATCATTCTTTGCCAACATTTCATTTGCACACAAATAGTACAATGCTTGTGGACGATGTAACCCCTCAGTATATTGCTCCACATATCCTATCATTTTTGCCGTTTCGTTGTTTATCAAAAAGGCTTTCTCGGCAGCTTGGAATGTTAACACATCTATTTCATTGGCATCTATACTTGGCGCTCCCGATATGGATTTTAAAAATTGTGCATACTCCGATAGCCTACCATCGTCGGCATATATACGCTTTAAGTCATCAGATGCGACTTTGGCTTCTTCACTTGAAGGATAATCTATAATTACTTTCTTATAGGATTGTAATGCATTGTCTTTATTTCCCATATTCATATAGGTAATTGCCATTTGCAACAACCCATTGCGACCTTGTGGAGTAGCTTGATATTTTGCGGTCAACTGTTGATATGCCTTAATCGCGTTTTCATTATCTCCTAATGCCAAATAGGCTTCGGCTTTTTCCAACAATGCTGAAGGGACTAATTTCGATGTAGGGAATTTTTTTAATAAATTATCCAAATCTTTCAATTCTCCATCATAATCACGTGAATGTCCTTTCATTAGTGCATTCTGATATAGAGCATAGTCTCCCGATGCAGGATTAGCTTCATAGGATTTGCTATAATAATTATTTGCCTGTTCAAATTTACCTTTGTAATAATAGCAATCCCCAACTCGATTATAAGCATCGGCAATAACTGTTTTATCTAATTTTGACGGTTTTTTAATTACTCGTTCAAAATTGACAATAGCATCATCATAGCGTTTCTCCGCAAATCGGCTATAGCCCAAACCGTAATACGCCAACGGAACATTGACAGCATTAGCCGGAGCCTGTTTCAAGTATTCCAAATAAGATGCCGACGCTTGAGAGCTTTTCCCTTGATGGAAATAACAATCGCCAAGCCACAAATCACATTCTCGTGCTATTTCATTATCATGGATATAGAATGTTTTCGCTTCTTTAAAAGATTTTATCGCTTGAGTAATTTTACCGCTTGATAAATTTTGTATTCCAAGCGCATAAAGTACTTGTTGTTTAGCTTTTAATATATCAGCTTTAGGTTCTTTTACCTTCTTAATGCATTCAAGTGCTTTATCATAATTCTTTTCATTCATATATCCGGCTATTACATATCCCTGCACCTCCGGAGCATATTCTGATTGTGGAAATTTTTGCAAAAACGTTTCAAAAATCTCAACCGAATTACCAAATGGTGTGCGTCCACCATTTTGACTCGCTATTGCATAATTATAAAATGCTGTTTCTTGCACTATAGGGTCAAAAACCATGCGAGACGCTTTCTCAAAAGCGAGCAAGGCTGCATCATTGTCGCCCTCTTTCTGATAAGACTGACCGATAAATAAATAGGCGCTCTGTCCCATTGCATTATCACCCATCGTTGCAGGTGTAAGATGTGCTATCGCTTGAGAATATTCTCCTGCATTATATTCACTTACCCCCAAGATATATAACGCTGATGGTAACGGAGTTTCTGCAATCTCAGCATAACGTTTCAAATAATTCAACGCCGATTTCTCATTACCCAAATTATACAACGACTCTCCGGCTATGCGATTGGCTTCTGCAATAAATTGAGCATCCGCCCCATTTTGAGATAGGATATTTTGAGATAATGACAATGCTTTATTATAATCACCTCTCATAAAATAAATCTGACTCAAATAATAATCAGCTTTATTTCCCGGTTCCGATGATGTATCTACTCCACTCAGCACATTTAATGCCGTATTGTAATCGCGTTTACAATAAGCAATATAACCTTCATAGAAACGAGCTGAATTGGAATATCTTTTCGATTTACCCAAAGATTTAAATTTCGCATTGGCGACATCATACTCTGCCAATAGCAAATGACTATAGGCTGTTTTGAATTGATATTCTTCATAACGGGCATCATTCAACTGAGATGGAGACACTTTTTGATATTCCAATAATGCCGCCCCATAATTTTTTCTCATAAATTCATAATCCCCCATTGCCATCAGCACATCGGCTCTGCGTGGCGATGCAGGATAAGACAAAATGAATTCTCTCAATAGTTCTTTTGCGCCATTACAACCATTTGCCAACGAAGCCATCGCAATATAATAGTCAGCATCTTCGACTTGTGCCGGGGTTAAATCATGAGATTTTGCATAGACCAATTGATCAATACAACCTTCATAGTTGTGAGCTTCATACATGAGTATTCCTCGAGCTAAAAAGCCCTGAGAAGAAGCATCATTTATCTGCCCACAAATACCGACAACCGACCATATCGTAATAGCGAATAATATCAATCGTTTTTTCATATAATTTTCTATATATTCGTCAATTTTTAAACTAATTGAAATCACAATACAAAGATACAACCCTTTTAGCTCTCATATCGTTAACATATTAAAAAAATGTATCAGTAAAAACTCTTCATTCGTTCTTCTTTTTACAGATTTTTCAATACCTTTGTGAAAACATAAAAAATTCACTGCCTATGAAACATTAACGTATTAGCAATACGTACATTTTAAATATTGAAAAAGCGTTTTAGCTTTTATTCTGTAATCTCGGAAGTTTGGCGACTAATAAGATTCAATCAGAATATAGCGAAATCGTTCGTGCCATATGGCGCGGGCTTTTGGTCATTCTATTGAATCGGGTTACGCCAAACACCTCGAGATGGGAATACACTAATTGCACCGCGTTTTTTTATGTCCGTATTTTTCAGCCTATGATGGTGCAATGGCGTAACTCTAACTGCCACAATAAACGCAGAGAACCACTATTAAATCTCAAAAAAATGAAAAAATTACTGCTCACGATTATTTCGTTAATGTTTTTAGGAATAAATATACAAGCCCAAAATAATCTTATTATACAACAATCTTCCGGATCGACAAACACTGGAACATCATCTGATAATAGTACATATCAGATTAATGGCATCTCAGCAAAAGAAGATATTGGAGGAGTCGAATATAATGTTGAAGATCATCATTATGGAGATACCCGCAAAAGGAATGGACAGCCAGTGGATTTTAATGCCTATATAGAAACGCGTTTAAAATTAACAAATTACCATAATTGCACAGTAAGTGTACTAATAGATTATGAATGGAACAATCCTAATAGAACTCCAATAATGAGTGATGGAGTAAAAAGTTTTGTTTTACGTGCAAATGAAACAAAAGAAATATTGGTTTATAAAGGGTATTGGGAATCAAGCCACTGCGTCAATATAATTGGCATGATTGTACGAAAATTATAATAATATATTATCTTTTATAACATGAGTAATAAGAATTAAAGACCTTAGAGTCTCTAACAAACTTAACGGCTCTAAGGTCTTTATCTTAAAATTGATTAAACCCCAAGAAAAATTAATAGAAACCACTGTTTTTGTGGGGTGTTAATTCTCAGCATGCCATGGAACAGTTAATCCCTAATAGAGGTAATTATAAAAAGCTTTTGAGCTATCAAAAAGTAATGTAATTTATGTTCTCACATACTATTTTTGCCAAACTTATCTTTCTAAAGGGGATAGAACTATCGACCAAATGATACAAGCCGCACGAAGCGGAAAGCAAAACATAATTGAAGGATGTAGTACCTCCAGCACATCAGCAAAAACAGAAATACGATTAATAAATGTTGCGAAAGCAAGTCTGATGGAATTATTAGAGGATTATGAGGACTATCTAAAAGTGCGTAACCATCGACAATGGGAAGAAGGTAGTACTGAATTAGAGGCAATGCGCAAATTGGGGACAGAACATGCCGATGCCGAGTTTTTTATGCGAATAGCAGAAACTCGTCCCTCGGAAACTATTGCCAACATGGCAATAGTCTTGATTAAGCAAGCCGATTATTTACTATACCGTCAATTACAACGTCTTTCTAAAGATTTTATAGACAATGGAGGATTTAGCGAGAAGATGACAAGAATGAGAATTGATTCAAGAAAAGGAAAGAATTAATAACTCCAAAGTTGTTAATGACTCTAAAGACACTAATGGCCATAGAGTCGTTACCGTCTATCTATAATTTCTTTTATTTCTTGAGGGGAGAATGAGATGGCAATGGAGTTATTTTTGTAATCGGAATAGTCATAAACCAGACCATATCCACCTTCGGCAAGCAAGGTCAACATATACATCAGTTGCTCATCGGTAAGTGTTTCTTCGTTGAAGATTGTCGCTTTCAACTCCTCTGCCTCTTCCGGAGTTATTGACACTTCAGGCAACTTATATATATAGATAACATTCTGCTTGTCAAATTTACATTTCTCCAACACAAGTTCGCTTCCATATTCTATGGGTAGTTCTTTGTTGAATTCATCTACTAATGCTTGCACTTGATTTTCAGTGTTATTGCAAGCAACAATTGTGAGTAAAACGACTACACTCAATAGTATGTTATTGATGATCTTCATTTTATGATGTTTTAACGTGTTTGACCTTCCCCTGTAATGAGATATTTGTATGTTGTAATTTCAGGCAATGCCATCGGACCACGAGCGTGAAGTTTCTGAGTAGAAATACCTATCTCAGCACCAAAACCAAATTGTCCGCCATCGGTAAATGCAGTTGAAACATTGGCATACACACATGCTGCGTCCACCTCATTCAAGAACAAATCTACAGCATCAACATCTTCTGCAACAATGGCTTCACTATGACGAGAGGTGTTTTTCTCAATAAATTCAATAGCTTCAGATATATTTTCGACCGTCTTTATCGACATCTTATAGTCAAGCCACTCGCGTCCAAAATCTTCTTCTGTAGCTTTCTGCAACAATGGATATTTTCCGTCTAAAGTGGCGATCGCCTTTTCATCGGCATATATCACAACATTGCTTTCTGCAAGCGGAGCACATATTTCCGCCAAATCATTCAGACGAGATTCATCTACAACAATTGTATCAAGTGCATTGCAAACACTCACACGACGAGTTTTTGCATTTTTCACAATAGCTGTTGCATAGTCAATGCGGGCAGAAGAATGAATATAAGTGTGGCACACTCCTGCACCTGTCTCTATTACAGGCACACGTGAATTATTACGCACGTAATCAATCAACCCCTTGCTCCCACGAGGGATTATGAGGTCAACATCCCCTACTGCATTCAACATCTCAGCAGTTGCTTCATGTGATGCCGGCAACAAGGTTACTGTATTTTCGTCCCATCCATGAGCAGTTAACACACTGCGTATCAATCTAACCGCACACTCATTTGTATCGCGAGCATCAGTTCCTCCTTTCAACAAACAAGCACTACCGGCTTTAACACATAGTGAAAAGACATCAAAAGTAACATTTGGGCGTGCTTCATATATCACACCTATAACTCCAAATGGGACAGATACTTTTTTTATTGTCATCCCATTAGGTCGCACTACTTCACTCTGTATTTTACCAAGAGGCGAGGGCAATGATGCGACAGATCGCATATCGGAAGCAATATCACTCAATCGTGCTTCGGTCAACTGCAAACGATCATATTTGGGATTAGCAGGCTCCATGCGAGCAAGGTCAAGCGCATTTGCCTTAAGGATTTCAGGGATTGCTTGCTCCAGAGCATCTGCAAGAGCATTCAACAACAAATTTATCTCTCCTTCATAACGACGATTTAGACTACGCGCTGCATGACGAGCCAATTTGAAAGTATCTTGTAATTTGTTCATTTTAGTCAATATATAGATAATCGCTATGAATAATGGGACGCGCTCCTCGGTCGCCAATCACATCACGCGCTGCATCAGCATCATAACCTATGCGACCTAAAGCTATCATCACTCCCTCATGGTTTACAACCTTTACAATATCATCCTTTTCAAAATCACCAACAATCTTTGTTACACCTATTGGTAATAGACTAGCCCCACGTGAAGACAATAATGCTTCTGAGGCACCTTGGTTTACATGAATCTCTCCTTTTGCAAATCCTTCGCTATGAGCAATCCATTTTTTTACACCTGAAGTTGCTTCATCTGAAGCATGAAACAAAGTATATGGGACTGTTCTTTCTTCCGAAATAACTGACTGTAGGATATTATCTCGCTTACCATTAGCAATTATAACCGCAATACCTTCAGAGGCCACTTTGCACGCAATGCGATATTTGGTTTTCATTCCTCCTCTACCAAAAGAGGATTTTGCATCTTGAATGAATGCCGACGCATCAGTTTCTTGATGTATATCGGTTATCGTCTTTGACGTTGATAATTTAGGATCTCCATCATAAACACCATCAATATTACTCAAAATAATGAGAGCTTGCATATCCATCATCGAAGCAATAAGCCCCGACAACTCGTCATTATCGGTAAACATCAACTCTGTAACTGATACCGTATCGTTTTCATTGACAATGGGAATTACGCCATTAGTCAACATCACGTCCATACAATGTTTCTGATTTAGATAGTGTCGGCGCGTTGAAAAATTTTCTTTTGTAGTCAACACCTGCCCACATGCTATACCATGTTCTCGAAACAATTCATAGTAGCGATTTATCAACTTGGCTTGTCCCACAGCACTATATAACTGACGTGCCGATACTGCATC
>CAZCEB010000055.1:0-9490 GCA_964497305.1 uncultured Muribaculaceae bacterium
GCTGAAGCCCATCGTGGTTCCCATTTTCCGATTTTTGGGCGCCGACCCGGCTATGATATTATTAGAAGCATGTGGCTTTAGTTCTATCTGGATTTGTTATTCGCTTGATTTTATATACAGCATAATTGCTAATATTGCTGAAACAACATCCTCTCTTCCATTGTCTAAAATTGACAATATATATTTTCCTGAATGGTTATTTATTCCATATATAATAACCATGGCATTACTTTTAATGACTCTGATTTATCGCCGTTGGTCATTAGGTTTCATGACTGCGATGTGTGCTATATTTACAATATCGGCTCACTATATAAGCAAACCATCTTTTCCTCAAATTGAATTTTATATTCCAAGAGACACTTATTACACCAATTTCATAACACGCATTGACTCATCAATGTATCTGTACACAACTGCCCATCATAGCGAATATGACGAGGTGATTGAACGGGCAAAATTTAGATATAGGGATTATATGGGGCGACGAGATATTAAAAATCTAACATTTGTTTCCGACTCTTTCTATTCCCCTTTGTTTTCATTTCATGGAAGAAACATTATTATCAATAACTTTCATATTGTTATTGTTGATGACAAAAATGATATATATCCTTGTTCCATAAAACCAAACTATGCTATTGTGTGTCGAGGTTTCAAAGGCGAGATTGCTGATATTTACAAAACAATCAATGCCGATACGATTCTTCTTAGTTATGACTTACACCCTCGACGTCATGACCGTTATTTGAAAGAGTGCAATGCTTTTAACATTCCTTGTCGCTCTCTTCGCAACAGATAGTGTCAGACTAAAGATGCCAATAATTGCGAAATTCCAAACGAAACATAACTACGAGAATAATCTACCGGACGAACAATATCGCCATTCCACACTACAATATCTAAATCTATCGAAATAACCCCTTGTAGTTTAGATTCCGGAGTACGACCACATTTAATCTCCCATTGCTTTAAACACTCATTTGTCTTTTCCTTTGACATTGTAGTTCTTACAACCATTACAGAGTTAAGATATGGAGCATCCTTTCCATTGTGAGCCGGTACTTCATATATTTCTGAGACGACTACATTTTCAAACAATTGTTTCATTTGTTTAATCGCATTTTTCATTTGCGACTCTTTATCGAGACTATTTGATCCTAAACTCAATACTGCAATATTCATTGCTCTACTCCTTTCATTGTCAAAGCAATGCGATTTCTCTCACAATCAATCTCTATGACTTTGACTTTTACATGTTGATGAACTTTTACTATTTCTGATGGAGAAGAGACATAATGGTTACATAGTTGAGAAATGTGTATCAACCCATTTTCTTTTATACCAATATCCACAAACGCACCAAATGCAGTAATGTTATTTACTATTCCATTCAATATCATTCCTTCGCTTAAATCTTTTATACTCTTTACTCGCTCATCAAATTCCATTACTTTTACTATCGAACGAGGATCTCGCCCCGGCTTCTCCAACTCTGAAATAATATCAGTCAGAGTTGGGAGTCCGATTTCGTCTGATACATATCGCGTTAGATCTATCGAATGTAATAACTCTTTATTTTTAACAATCTCCTCAACACTACAATTACTATCCTTTGCGATGTGTTCAACTATTGAATAACTCTCAGGATGCACAGCCGTATTATCCAATATATTTGCAGAATTAGGTATTCTCAAGAAACCGGCACATTGTTGAAATGCTTTATCTCCCATTCGTGGAACTCCTCTTAAAGCCTTGCGAGATTCAAAATCACCATGTTCAGCTCGATATTCCACAATATTTCCGGCAAGTTGAGGACCTATTCCTGAAACATAAGCCAATAATTGTCGTGATGCAGTATTTACATTTACACCAACCAAATTTACACAACTTGACACCGTATAATCAAGAGCATCTTTTAATTTAACTTGATCTACATCATGTTGATATTGCCCCACTCCTATTGATTTTGGGTCAATCTTTACCAATTCGGCAAGTGGATCTATTAATCTTCGTCCAATGGATACTGCTCCTCTCACAGTTACATCCTTATCGGGAAATTCATCCCTTGCAATTTTAGAGGCAGAATATATCGAAGCTCCATTTTCATTAACAACAAACACTTGTACGTTATGAGGATAATGCAATGAGGACAAGAACTTTTCGGTCTCCCGACTTGCTGTGCCATTTCCCACAGCAATAGCATCTATCTTATATGCTTCGACCAAATAACTTATCTTGCGTGCAGCTCCTTTGTAATCATTAGCAGGAGCACATGGATATATAACATCATTGTGCAATAAATTGCCTTGAGCATCAAGACACACAACCTTACATCCGGTGCGATATCCAGGATCAATACCCATTACTCGCTTATGACCTAATGGCGGAGCAAATAGTAATTGCCGCACATTATCGGCAAACATTGCAATTGCAATACCATCGGCCTTCTCTTTTGTCAACGAAGACACTTCTGTTTCTATTGATGGTTTGATTAAACGCTTATACCCATCTTTTACTGCTTGTTGAACATATTCTGCCGACCGAGATGATGACTTCACAAAATATTTCTTTAATCGTTCAATCATCTCATCATCATCTATCGAGATTGAAATTCTTAAGTATCCTTCATTTTCACCTCTTCTCATTGCAAGATATCGATGGGAAGAGCAAAGTCTCAATGGCTCAGAAAAATCAAAATAATTTTTATAGTTTTGAGCATTCTACTCTTTACCTTTTACAACAGCCGAAGATATAATTGCAGTTTTTATATATTTCGATCTTACTATAGAACGCACCTTCTCATTCTCACTTACCCATTCGGCAATGATATCAAGAGCTCCTGATATTGCATCATCAAGATTAGTAATATCATCACACATGAATTTTGATGCTTGACGTTCTATATCTCCAGAAGACTGAGCCATTATAATTTTTGCCAATGGCTCAAGCCCTCGTTCTCGAGCAATCGCTGCACGAGTGCGACGTTTGGGCTTATATGGCAAATATATATCCTCTAATATTGAGGCATCTAATGTTGAAACAATTTTATCCCTCAATTCAGGGGTTAATTTGCCTTGAGTTTCAATTATTTCAAGAATATACTCTTTGCGTTTAACAATCTCTTGCAATTCTTGATATCGTAACTGAATGTTCCTGACGGCAACCTCATCGAGAGAGCCTGTTGCTTCTTTTCGATAACGACTGATAAAAGGAATTGTTGCCCCCTCATTCAATAACTTTATTGTAGCTGTTACTTGCTTGATTGAGAGATTTAATTCCTCACTCATTACAGCAATCAAATCATGTGTCATTCTTTATTATTTTTCAGTTCGTCGCAATGTTAAAATCGTAATTTCAGGTGTTGCACCTATGCGAGTAGGGACGAGAACTGTTCCAATCCCAATATTTACATATAATCTTTGCTCTTGCGCATCTTCATATAATCCGCCCCATGCATTATATCGCCAACTTGCCGGAGAAAATCCCAACAGAGACAATTGCATTGCATGAGTATGTCCAGATAATGATAACGCAATATTGATGCTATCATTATTTTTAACTTCAGAATTCCAATGTTCAGGATTGTGAGTCAACAATACTTTAATTACACTATCATTTAACGTCGGATATGCCTTCTGTAAATCACCATATACAGGGAATGGAGGTTCTCCCCAATTTTCAACACCAATTATAGCAATTGAATCATTTTCCTTATATATTTTACTGTTCTCATTTAAAAGCAATTTCCACCCCATTTCTCGTTGTAACTGATGAAGCATCAGTAAATTTTCAACCTTTGCCTGTTCACTCCCCCAATTACAATATTCACCATAATCATGATTTCCAAGAATTGAATAAACACCATCTTTTGCTCTTAGTCTTGATAGTATTTCAACAAATGGGAATAATTCATCGGTACGCCTATTTACAATATCTCCTGTAAAAACAATTACATCGGCATTTTGATTATTAATAACATCAACGACTTCTGCAATATATGATGTATCATTATCATAAGAGCCAACATGTAAATCTGAAAATTGCAATATTTTATACCCATCAAAAGCCAACGGCAAATTAGCTATTTCAATATTTTCCTCTACAACATCTATATTATAACGATTTAACAAAGCGCCCCACCACATCAATACAAATACCATAATAGCTAATATACCACCAATCCACGATAAGAATTTAATCTTGCGTTTTTTTAATAATTGTGGTATTGAAGCTACTATATCAAATATAACAAATAATATTTTGGGAAGATAAATAGTAAAATAGCTATACAAAATCCACATTATGCTCATTAATGCAGCATCGGGTCCTGATCGACGAGGAATTGAAATTCCTACTACAATATATACAAGTAATAGTAACGATGTTACAATATGAATTTTTGTCCATATTGTTGTCGTTTTAGAGCACTTCTTTATTATTCTATATAAATAGAAATCTATTGCCACATTAATAAATACGGCAATCAACATTATTAGTATTGACAATCTCATATCTTAGAATTAATCAGCGCTCTCAGCGGCAAGTTTATTTCGCAATGGATTAGCATACATTTCAAGCATCATCTTGCGCATATAGACTTGATCTTCGTCTGTAATATCAGGAATATCAGTAATTTTTGAAAGTTGTTTATCAAGATACTCATTGACAGCCTTCAACTCATCATCAGAATAACATGAGCGGAAACGATTTCCTCCTTCAACCTCATCATATGCAATATAGTTTATGGGATATATTGTATATCCGAGATGAATTGATTTATCAATTATTGCACACACTCTGCGAATTATTTCGTTTCGATCTTCGATATTCCTTAATTTTTCAAGCTGTGAATTAATACATTCTCCGGCATTAAAATGAACATGTCCTTTGAATTGCATAATACCGGTCTCCATGCTAAATAAATCATCACGTTCTGATTTTTGGAAATCCGGATTATTTCGGCGAAGAAGAAACTCCCGAGCCTTTAAATAATCATTTGGATCATATTCATATGAAATAGAAATTGGAGCAAGTCTCTTTGCCAATAAATTTTCAATCAAATTCCCCGGACCTTCAAGTCCCATCATTTTGATAAGAGACTCTTGTGTTCTATCATTTGAATCTTTAGCTCTACCTTCTCGTTGTGCAATCCACACCGATTGCTTTTTATCATTTACTGCATAATAAATATAAGCCGATAATTGTTTTGCTGCTTTTAACGCTTGCAACATAGGCAAATTTCGTTTTACAATAAAACTCTTATTAATTTTGACTAAATCACTAATCCAATCAAATATTAATAAATTGCTTCCAATTGCAATTTCACACGTTGGGAATTTATTTTTAACAAGACAGATATTTAAGAATGATGCATCTAATACTATATCACGATGATTAGTAATAAAAGTATAGCTTTGTGTATTATCTATATTATTAAATCCGCTTGCCGAAATTCCTGATGTTGTTTTATGAATAAGAGTTTGCAAGAAGGGTAACATCACATTGAACTGAAATTCTTCTTGGCTATTTATTGCCATCAAACCTTTTGCAAATTCTTTATAATCGACATTAGGCATCACATACTTGACTGCATGTTCAAAGCCAGGCTCTTTAACCAAGCATGCTATTTTTTCTTGAAATTCACTATCATCGTATGGACATATATCACTAAATTCTTCTCTTTTCATATTATTCTTGTTTAAGGTATAATATCGAAAATATATATTCCTCAAAATTAATACAAATTCCTGAAACTACTAAATTTATTCGTTGTTGTTTGATTTTTTACCTAATCTTTCACCATATAATTACGCCATTTATCTATCATTGATGTCATATCACATGGTACCGGAGCAGAAAAAAACATTTCCTCTCCTGTTTCGGGATGAACAAAACCAAGCGTGCGAGCATGCAATGCTTGACGAGGACATATTTCAAAGCAATTATTTACAAATTGTCGATATTTTGCGCTTGTCGTTCCACGTAAAATTTCATCACCACCATACCGCGTATCATTCAACAATGGATGTCCTATATGTTTCATATGAACACGTATTTGATGGGTACGCCCCGTTTCCAATCGGCATTTAACAACAGAAACATATCCTAATTGTTCAATAACCTCATAATGAGTTACCGCATGTTTCCCATAATCTCCATCAAGAAATACTGTCATTTGTAATCGATCTTTCAAACTACGACCAATGTTTCCTTCAATACGTCCGATTGTTGGAGACGGCACACCCCAAACGACTGCAACATATTCACGTTTAGTTGTTTTATTGAAAAATTGCTTACCTAACGCTGTTTTTGCATCAGGAGTTTTTGCTACAACAAGCAATCCCGATGTGTCTTTATCAATACGATGCACAAGACCTAATCGTGGGTCATTGACATCATAATCAGGATTATCTCTAAAATGATAGGCAAGAGCATTAACAAGTGTTCCATGGTAATTCCCATGTCCTGGATGAACAACCAATCCGGCAGGTTTATTTACGACAAGAAGATGTTTATCCTCAAATACAATATCAAGCGGTATATCTTCTGCTATAATCTCCAGTTCATAGCGAGGACGATCCATCACGATGCTCACCACATCAAATGGTTTTACCCTGTAATTTGATTTTACAGCCTTGCCATTTACCAATATACATCCAGCCTCTGCGGCCTGCTGTATTCGGTTACGTGATGACTTTTCTATTCTTGCGACAAGAAACTTATCGACACGTAGTAACGTTTGCCCTTTATCAGCCTCAAACCTGAAATGCTCATACATTTCACCACCATCATCAGCATCTACTACGCGAATATCGTCATCGATACTCATGTCATCGTTATCAAAACTCTCTACTGCCATTTGCTTGTTTCCTATTCTAAATACTCATCCGATATCACAAGTTCGGGATTTTCTACATCCGCCTCAATGCTATCGGTCTCTGAATACCCTTCCCCTACTTCAATTGTCAATGCCGCAGAGATAGGGATACGAGCACCTGCACTTATTGGTAAACCATTATACTTGACGTTAAGTACCAAATCCTTGTATTCTGATGGTACCTCCACGACTCTTATATTTTTTATTCCCAATCCTTCGATGATTGATTGCGCCTGACGTAAAGACATATCTGTCAAATTAGGGATAATTACAGCACGAGGCGAATATGCATTTATTGTCAAATATACTGCTCTACCGGGTTTCACTATAGAATTGCCTTTGGGTGTTTGCTCCATTATAATTCCGGGTGTGGCATCATTATTAAATACAGAGTCAGACAATACTGTCAATAAGTCAGCATCGGCAAGTACATCCAATGCATTTTCATAAGAAAGACCTTTTACATCAGGGACTTCTCGATATTCTCCATGACCGGTCCACCAACAAAGCCAAGCCATTGTTGCCCACAATACGATTATCCCGACCAGAATAATATACACAAGATTTGCAATTATGGGATGGCTTTTAAAAAAATGAATTATGCTTATAAAAATTTTCTTCACGAGATTATAACTTATATTTAACGGCAACATTACCGCATTTTATCTGCAAACTTACAAAATTTCCATGATTTATCCTCTTTATACTACAACTTTTATCTATTCACATAACATTGACAACTTGATTATTACCTCAATATCTTAAAAATATATTATCTTTGCACCCTATTTTTACAAATTACATTAAACAATGAAAAAATTACTAATTACATTATCAGCCTTGATGATACAATTTAGTCTCATGGCTGAGACATGGACTCTTCAAGGATCAACTTATACCATTGAAGAAAGAGTCGCAAGCACATCTTTAGGAGCCGGCACGACCTATCGTGTTGTACGAGCCTATAACAGTTCTAGTGATATGAGAATTTTTTACAGCGTTACTGATTTAACCAATCCGAATGTTGCTGTACGCACAGTTGCCGGGGGTAGCAAATTAACATCACGCGCTGCTGTCGAAACAATGGCTGGGAACATCACTAACGCAACCCCTCTTGTCGGTGTTAACGGTGGATTCTTCAGTAGCTCAGCTCCCGGAGGGTTAACTGTTATAGATGGCAATGCTCGTAAAGGTTTTAGTGGAGACGGTTATTATGCTATTTCTTTTGATGATAATTGCGTACCATCTATCGGATATCTAAAACAAATGACTTGTTGGTGTAGTCCATTCAATGGAGTGGAAGGATGGACAGATGCTGTTGCAATTAATGCAACATCTACTGACGTCTCAAAAGCTGCTGTTGAAGAACAAATCATTTTCTATACTCCTGAATATGGCTCTACATCTGAATCTAATTCCGGAGGATATGCTGTACAATTAACACCTGTTGATGGTTCAAAATTGACCCCTGGTAAATATCTAAAATATAAGGTTACGAGTGCTCCATCATCCGGAAGTGTTTCAATTCCATCTAACGGCATAGTAATGTTTGGTAAAGGTACTCAAAACGGACAATATGTAAACGGCCTTTCTGTTGGAACTGAAATAACTGTCTATATGACACTAAGCCTCTTAGATAATGCCAAGAATTCTACAACACATGTTGCAAATCAGGCCTTAGGAGGCTCTCTCATGATTCTTGATAATGGAAACACTATTACTTCATATGCTAACTCTCTCGGAGATATTTCATATGCAGCACCTCGCACAGCTGTCGGATATAATGCCGACAAAACAAAACTTGTAATGTGTGTCGTTGACGGTCGAAAATCAGGATGGTCTGATGGATGTAATGGTAAAATACTTGGCGATATTATGAAAACGCTTGGCTGTAGCGATGCATTGAACTTTGACGGTGGAGGCTCTTCTCAATTCTGGACTAAAAGCACAGGTCTTTTAAATGATGCTAATGCCAACAACATGGGTGGAGGCATCCGCTCTGTTGCTGATGGGTTATTTGTTGTTGAATTACCTACCCCTGTATTATCATCAACTCAAAGTTCTCTTTCATTCAGCACTTCTGACAATGCAACAGCGACAAAAACATTTACGGTTTCAGGCTCAGCATTACGCGAAAACATTTCCCTCTCGTTATCAGGAATCAATGCTGATCAATTTAAACTCTCAAATACATCGATCTCGCAAGACGCTGCAAGTGGAACAATTACTGTAACATACGCTCCTACTACCGAAGGTACTCATTCAGCCCAAATCACAATCTCATCAAAGGCTGCCACATCATTAACAATAAACCTATCAGGGACAAATACTATTACACCTGAAGAGCCGGAAACTCCAAGTGGAACATTTGACGATCAAAACATCGTTCTTACAGAAGGATGGAACTTCTCAACTAATGGAACTCAACCTTCTTACATTGACTTGACTACAAATGTTGTTCGTGCAGCAGCTTATCAAAACGGTAAACTTTATATCCTTCAAAATAAATCATGGGCAACCCCTGTTGTTACAATCGTAGATGCTTATACAGGCGCACAAAAGGGTACTCTTGACATGACAGGCATTGGTAGTGCAACAGTTCAATTGTCA
>CAZCEB010000056.1:0-9456 GCA_964497305.1 uncultured Muribaculaceae bacterium
AAGATAAGCAAGGTTGTTATAGACTAAATATAAAAGATAACATTAAAAATCCCTCAACAGAGGGATTTTTTCGTTTAATGGGCTTCGAGCCAATTGTTTCCGATACCTGCCGAAACGATTAGTGGGACACGCCCTTTGTAAGCATTCTCCATGTTGCGTTTTATCAGTTCTTGCATGGAGTCAAGCTCATTGGGCTTGATGTTAAATACCAATTCGTCATGTACTTGCATAATCATCCGTGATTTTAGTCCTTTTTGGTCCATTTCGTTGGCAATGTTAATCATCGCAATCTTTATTATGTCGGCAGCACTACCTTGTATTGGTGCGTTTATCGCATTGCGTTCAGCAAAGCCTCTGACAACTGAATTATTAGAGTTTATACCAGGCAACATGCGTTTGCGGCCTTTGATGGTTGTTACATAGCCATCTTTTTTTGCCTGTGCAATATTGTTATCCATGTATTCTCTCACTTTGGGATAAGAATTGAAATATCCGTCAATAAGTGTTTTGGCTTCTTGACGAGAAATTCCCAATCGTTCTGATAATCCAAAGACTGAAATACCATAGATGATACCAAAATTAGCAGTTTTAGCGTTGCGGCGTTGATCTGATGTAACGGCGTTGAGAGGCTCTTTATAGATTTTAGCTGCTGTAGCTTGATGAATATCAGCTCCGGATAGGAATGCGTCAATCATCTCTTTGTCTCCACTTAAATCTGCTATGATGCGCAGTTCGATTTGAGAGTAGTCAGCAGAAAGGAAAATGTCTCCCGGATCGGCAATAAAAGCACGACGAATTTCTCGCCCATCATCGGTGCGGACGGGAATGTTCTGTAGGTTTGGATTGGTTGAGGAGATGCGCCCTGTTGCAGTAACAGTTTGATTATAAGATGTGTGGATTTTGCCGGTTTTAGGATTTATTAGTTCCGGCAGAGCATTTATGTAAGTTGTTAAAAGTTTGCGTAAGCCTCTGATTTTAAGAATTAGGTCAACAAGCGGATGTGTGGTGCGATGCTTCTCAAGAATTTCTTCAGTAGTGGAGTAGGCTCCGGTTTTTGTGCGTTTAGCTTTGGGGTCAATTTGCATTTTCCCAAATAGTATTTCTCCCACTTGCATGGGCGAGCCTATATTAAACTCACATCCGGCAAGCTGGTAAGCCTCTTGTTCCATGGAATGAAGTCGCTCAGTTAGTTGCAGTGATAATTTAGAAAGTTCGTTTACATCGATGCGCACTCCTGTCCACTCCATTTCAGCCAATACTTTGATAAATGGTAATTCAATTTCGTTTATCAGAGATGATAGTTTCTCTTTTTCAAGTTCTTGTTTCAAAATATGGCTTAGTTGCAAAGTGATATCAGCTATCTCGCAACTGCGCATTGGCGCTTCGATATCATTTATCTCAACATTTTTTCTACTTGCCGAAGCATCGTCGGTGTAGTCGAGTGTGCGATATCCTAAGTAGGTAAATGCCAATCCCGACAAGTTATGGCGCATTTCCGGCTGTAAAAGATAATGAGCCACCGATGTGTCATAATAATGTGTAGAGAAATCGATACCTTCGTTTTTGAGTATTATGTAATCACGTTTGATGTCGTGGCTGATTATGGTAGTGTTGGCTCTTATAAATAGAGGGGCTACTATAGAGATAATATCTGAACGTGATTGTTGGTCGGCAGGAATGGCGATGAAAGTTGCTTTTCCGTGTTCTGTAGCAATACCAATTCCTTTCCATCGAGCAGTCATCGCATCAATTCCTGCTGCATGTAGGTATATCCCTATTTCATTACAGTTGATTGTATCGTTGATGACATTCTTAATATCATCAATGGTAGTTACAGTTTTATAATTACTTGTAGCAATAGTCGTGGGGGGTACTTGAACAGTATCAGGAATATCAAAAAGAGAAGGCATTATATCAATTACCGGAGTATCTTCGTGAGTAGCAATGCTTTTACGACTTGATAATTTGTTAATGAAAGACTTAAATTCAAGTTCAGTATAAATTTCAATTAAACTCTCGATATTTTCCTCTTTTCGTGCTAAATCATCAATCTTGATATCTATTGGCACATCAGTTTTTATTGTTACAAGATATTTAGAGAACTTTATTTTTTCAGCATTTTCAATTATTTTTTTCTGTAAGCTGCCTGTAATTGAGTTTACATTTTCGAGCATATTTTCAACCGAACTCCATTGTGAAATTAATTTCACTGCGGTTTTTTCTCCCACTCCGGGGCAGCCGGGGATATTATCACTCGCGTCTCCTTCAAGTGCGAGCAAATCAATGACTTGACGGGGGTGAAATATGCCATATCGTTCACACACTTCTTTTACTCCGCGTATCTCAAATCCTGCACCTTTCAGAGCCGGTCGATACATGAAAATCTTGTCGGTTACCAATTGCCCATAGTCTTTATCGGGGGTCATCATATAGGTCGTGTAACCTTCTTGTTCGGCTTGTTTTGCAAGAGTGCCTATTACATCATCGGCTTCATATCGAGGGATTTCGATTACCGGGATATTATAGGCTTTTATAATCTCTTTGATATAAGGGATTGCTTTGGTTATGTCTTCAGGTTGGGCTTCGCGTTGAGCTTTGTATTCAGGGTATTCTTCATGGCGAAAGGTTCCTCCTTTTGGATCAAAACACACTGCAATGTGAGAAGGATTTTCTTTGCGCAAAATTTCATCAAGAGTATTGCAAAATCCGAATATTGCCGATGTATTTAGCCCTTTAGAGGTGATGCGTGGAGCGCGAAACAGAGCATAGTAAGCGCGGTATATTAATGCGTAAGCGTCTAAGAGAAAAAGTTTTTTTTCTACCATTGTGGAAATTGGTTTTATCTTTGAGAAATATAAATTTGGGATAAAATTAGTAATAATCAATCAGTTTTTTTCAAAAAAGAGACATTTGGTTATTAAAAAGTGGTCAAATATTACATAAAAACAGCTTTTTATGTTTTTTAATCACGTTTGTATTATAAGTTTTGCTAATTTTGTAGATTATTTGGAGATATGACCGCATTAGAATCAATACAAAAATCCATCGCTCCTGAACTCAAGGCACTCAATGAAACGATCGTTGAGTCGCTTGCTACGTCAAATGAGTTGATGAATCAAATTGTAGAGACATATCTCAAAACCAAAGGTAAACAGATACGTCCTATACTTGTGCTTCTGAGTGCCAAGATGTTTGGCGAGATAAACAAGGATGTAATCTCGGCAGCCGCAGCAGTCGAAATGTTGCACAATGCATCGTTAATTCATGATGATGTGGTTGATGATACAAAAGAACGTCGCAAAAATCCAACGATAAACAGCATTTGGGATAATCACATTGCTGTGCTTGTGGGAGATTATTTTGTCTCTGCATCATTGGCTCAAGCTATAAGCACCGGGGATGTACGCATAATAAAATCTCTTTCGGAACTCGGATGCATTTTGTCATTGGGAGAAATCGACCAGATTTATAATGCTCAGTCTCATATTTTGAGTGAAGAAGCCTATTTTAAAGTGATAAAGGCTAAAACAGCATCGTTATTCATGTCATGTGTGGCGATGGGAGGATATGCTGTAAAGGCTTCAGATGATGATATTACTCGATTGCGTCGATTTGCCGAATTATTAGGAATGTGTTTCCAAATCAGAGATGATATCTTTGATTATTTTGAGGACGAAAAAATAGGAAAACCCACAGGTAATGATTTGCGTGAAGGGAAAATCACACTACCATTGCTGAGTGTGTTGTTGCGAGAGGATTTACCCGGACATGATGAAATGCTTGAATTGTCTCGCAAAGAACAGCTATCAGCTCCTGAAATTGCAACATTGATAGAGTATGCCAAGTCTAATGGGGGGATAGAGTATGCCTATGAGACAATGGCACGATTGCGCACACAAGCAATAGAGGAGTTGAAGCAACTTCCCGATAATGCCGCTCGTCAATCATTTATTGATATCTTTGACTATATAATCCATCGCGATATTTAATCCACTACTTTGTTTTTTAGGAGAAAATTTGAGGGAATAAATTATTTATTCCTATATTTGTATTGCTGTTATATAAGCATAAGACTAAGTATTAACGTTAAAAATAAATTGTTATGGGAAATAAAGGAAATAGTAATGGTCTCGGAACAGCCGGCTTCATATTGGCATTGCTTGCCCTTTTAGGATGCTGGGTGCCCATTGTTAATTGGATTTTGTGGTTTCTTGGGGCTTTATTCTCTTTTATTGGTGTATTCAAGAGCCCTCGTGGTTTGGCAATTGCCGGATTGGTGATTTCTTTCATTGGGGTGATAATTATTGTTGTTATACTCGGACTCGTTTTTGGAGCAGCTGCCGCAACTGCTGCTATAGTATAAAACAAAAATCATGAAAAGAATATTTACATTTATAATGGGTGTGATGTTTTTGACATCAGGTTATGCCCAAATGTCGCAAGAGGATATAATCAAAAATTATATTATTGACATCAACGAAAGTGTTGCATTGATGCAAGATGTTTCTGAGGCGTGGAATCAAGGAGAGGCATTCTGTGAATTTATTAAAAAATTTGCCACTGACGAGGAATTTATGAACTCGCGCATCCGTTTGACTCCGGCTCAAGCTACAGAATATAAAGACTTGCTTGTTCCATCAAATTTTGAGGCAAAACACCCATTCCAAAAGGAAGATGCTGAAGAAGGTGAATTGTTTTACCAAATGTGGGGTGAAATGCAATGGGGCACAGTGCATCTTGATTGTGGATGGATGGACTCATATTATACTCACACATTTGAGTTTAAACGCAATGGGGGAAAATGGTATCTTACCAAGATTGTTCCCGGCGAATAATGAAAATAGCAATACTTATAGATAATTGCCCATCAAAAGATAACCCATGCTTGAATAGCGAGCATGGGTTATCTGTATATGTCGATTGTGAAGATGTGAGATTTCTTTGTGATATGGGATTGTCGGGTGCATATCGTGAAAATGCAAAAAGAATGGGTGTAGATTTATCTGCGATTGATTTTGCATTTATTTCACATGGACACAATGATCACACCGGAGGATTGGGCGACTTTTTACAATATATTGCCGATGTTCCTGTCTATCTATCTGGAGATGTGATAAAGTATAGATATTATTCCATGCGTCATGGTAGTAGGCGAGATATTAGCACTCAGCGAGAGTTAGATGCCGAGTATGGAAATCGATTGTGTTTTATTGACGGGAGTAGATGGATAAAAGATTCTATCGCAATAGTGAAATGTGAGTGTAATCGCTTCTCTGCTCCACAAGGGAATCGTTTTTTGATGAAGGATGATGCTGTTGATGATTTCTCTCATGAGTTGTCTATTGCTATAAAAACCGACAAAGGATTGGTTATAATATCATCATGTTCTCATTATGGCGCAATGAATATAATTGAGTCGTGCAAGGAATTTACCCGAGAAGACAAAGTCAGGGCATTTATAGGCGGACTGCATTTTGTCGATGGAGAATGGACTGACGAGGAAGTAACTCGATTTGTTGATGATATAAGGAAATATACTCCTGAAACGATGTATTACGTGGGACATTGCACAGGTGAAAAATCAAAACAGATATTATCGCATCTCCCCAACATCGTCATTTTCCACACCGCCCAACAAATCATAATATAAAACAAACGAGCTTGCAGTCGCAAGCTCGTTATTATGTGGTTAGTATTTTATCTTTTTAGCGATGTCAGAAGGAATAGCTTTCTTGTTTACAAAGATGCTGAGCGTTTTTGCATAGAAATAAGGCTCAGAAACATAGAAATACCCTTCATATACTTGGTTTGTATCCCATGAGTTTTTAACCTTATAATATTTGTTCCCCTCTTGGTCAACGGCTTTACCTACGATTACCATTCCGTGATCGTCGGTTGTTTCGAGACGATCAAACATTTCTTGGCGAGATTCTTGGGTGATGGTTTCTTCTTCAACCGGACCTTTGATGTCATATTTTGAGTCTTGGCGATCTTTGTCAGAGAGTTTAACCCAACGAGCGAGTTCGGTAGCATCCATGTCGCCTTCTCCTTTCCCTTTAGGCATAACAGCATATCCTTTGCGCCATTTGAAGCCGCCTTCGCTCACATCGGCAGCCCACACAAGGCTGTATCCATTGTCGATGGCATTATCAACAATGGCTTTTAGCTCTTCCATTGGGACATTTTGATATTGTCCCCATAGCCAATTGTCGGCAACTTCAAGCACAAAAGGCTTGTAGAATGGATGATGTGTGAATGATGATACTGCAACGTAATTGTCCATTGACAAACCGAGTGATTTGGCATAGGATTGTGGAGTATAGGTCTTGCCATTGTATTCAAATGTTTCGGGAACTTTGCCAAAATAGGCATCAAGGATACCTTCAAAGCCTTTTAACCATGCTGTGGTGAGCTTTTTGTTCGGATTGGCATTTATTGACTTTATGTAAGCTTGTAGCACTGCATGAAGTTCTCCATGAGTGTGTTTTTCTTCGCCATATCCAAGCCCATTATATACCTCTTCAGGTATTACGCCATATTTTTCCCACACATAGGGGACATCAAGGATGCTTCCTCCGGGCGAAAATGCTGTTGAACCATACATGCGAATATAGCGGATGGCTTTTTCTAAATAACATTGACGCACGGTGAACATTTCCGAAAGATCGAGTGAGTCTCCTCCGGCTTTCATTATTTCATCTTCCATGTGGGATGTCCCGGCAAAACACCAACATGTTCCTGATTTGTTTTGGTCTTTTACTGAGGTTGTTTTTACCACTTTTATATCGGTAAATTTGAATCCGGTGCTGTCGGCTTCTACAATTTTGTCATCGGCAACGGCATTAAATGCTACAGCCAATGCGAGTGCACTACTAATTAGATATTTCATAATTCAATAAGGTATTTTGTATGCAAATATACAATAAAGAAACGAAAGAGAGTGTCATTGTTGAAAATCTATGCAATTATTTGTCATAAATATGTTGTCGGTGGTAAATTTTTAATAACTTTGCACAAATTACTACTCATTTACTACCAATCATTACTCAAAGATGAACAAAATACTTGAAAAGGAGCATTTTTCAGAGAAAGTTGTAAAACTTGTAGTGGAAGCTCCAATGATTGCGCGTTCACGTCGTCCGGGACACTTTGTAATAGTCAGAGTGGGAGAACATGGAGAACGCATTCCGTTGACTATTGCTGATGCCGATATTGAAAAAGGTTCAATCACTCTTGTTGTGCAAGCTGTGGGTGAGTCTTCATCAAAAATATGTGCATTAAATCCCGGAGATTATCTTACTGATGTTGTTGGTCCGCTTGGGAAAGCAACTCACATTGAAAAAGTCGGCACGGTGGTTTGCTGTGGTGGCGGTGTGGGCGTTGCTCCACTATTGCCTATTATTAAGGCGATGAAGGATGCCGGCAATCGCGTGATTACAGTTCTTGCTGCTCGCACAAAAGATCTCATTATTCTTGAAGACCAAGTGCGCCCCTATTCCGACGAGGTGATAATCATGACCGATGATGGCTCTTATGGAAAACAAGGTCTTGTTACAAATGGTGTAGAGGAGATTATTCAACGTGAAAAAGTTGACCAAGTAGTAACTATAGGTCCTGCAATAATGATGAAATTTGTGTCATTGTTGACTAAGAAATATGAAGTGCCCACTGTGTGCTCTCTCAATACAATCATGGTTGATGGAACAGGGATGTGTGGAGCTTGTCGTATAACAGTCGGAGGCAAGACTCGTTTTGTGTGTATCGATGGTCCTGAGTTTGATGCTCATCAAGTCGATTTTGATGAAATGCTGATGCGCTTGCGCTCTTACAATTAACCAATAATCTAAATAGAATAATCTATTATGAGCAATAATATAACATCGGCTCCTCGCGATGCACAATGGCGTGAAGAGCTTCGCAAAAAACTTGGCGCAAAGGAACGCACTTCTATTCCTCGTGTGAAAATGCCTGAGTTGGATCCCAACTATCGTGTAACCTGCAATGAAGAGGTAAATCAAGGATTAAATGCAGAGCAAGCGGTCGTTGAAGCTTCTCGTTGTATGGACTGCCCCGACCCCCAATGTGTTACAGGTTGTCCTGTGGGTATCAATATTCCGGGGTTTATTAAAAATATTGAACGTGGAGATTTCCATGCTGCAGCAGTTGTGTTGAAAGAAACAAGTGCGTTGCCTGCAGTGTGTGGTCGTGTGTGTCCGCAGGAAAAGCAATGTGAGTCGCGTTGTCTTTACCACAAGATGAAGAAACAGCCTGTAGCAATTGGTTATCTTGAACGCTTTGCTGCCGATACTGAACGTGAGAGCGGAAATATTGCCAAACCGACTATGGAAGCTCCCAATGGTATTAAAGTTGCAGTAGTGGGATCAGGTCCTGCCGGGTTGTCATTTGCCGGCGACATGGCAAAGAAAGGATATGACGTTACTGTGTTTGAAGCATTGCATGAAATAGGCGGTGTGTTGAAATATGGTATTCCTGAATTCCGTTTGCCTAACGCTGTGGTTGAGGTAGAAATCGATGGATTGCGTGGCATGGGTGTTAAATTTGAAAAAGACTGCATCATAGGCAAGACATTATCATATGACAATCTTCATGAAATGGGATTTAAAGGCATCTTTGTCGCTTCGGGTGCGGGATTACCTCGCTTTATGGGTATCCCTGGAGAAAACCTCAATGGAGTAATGTCAAGCAATGAATATCTAACACGTGTAAATCTCATGGGCGCCGGTCGTGAAGACTGGGACACTCCGGTATTGCGTGGTAAGCGAGTTGCTGTTATAGGTGGTGGTAATACTGCCATGGACTCTGTGCGCACTGCTCGTCGCATGGGAGCAGAAGTGGCTATGATTGTTTATCGTCGCAGTGAAGATGAAATGCCTGCTCGTGTAGAAGAGGTTAAACATGCCAAAGAAGAGGGTGTTCAATTCCTCACACTTCACAACCCCATTGAGTATCGTGGTGATGAAAAAGGTCGCGTGAACATGATGTTGTTACAGCGCATGGAACTTGGAGAGCCCGATGCAAGTGGACGTCGTTCACCGGTGCCTGTTGAGGGAGCAATCGAAGAAATTCCTGTTGACTTGGTGATAGTGAGCGTTGGTGTGTCTCCCAACCCTCTCATTCCTAATTCTATTCCTGAACTTGAGGTGTCTCGTCGTGGAACAATTGTGGTAAATGAAGACACAATGAAATCATCGCTTGATGACATCTATGCCGGTGGTGATATCGTGAGAGGTGGAGCAACAGTTATCCTCGCTATGGGTGATGGTCGTCATGCCGCAGCCTCAATGCACGAAGCTCTCCAAAAATAGGACTATTTAACTAAATAACAGGCGACTTGCATTTTAGCAGGTCGCCTATTTTGTTGGAGTTGGGCATATTAAGCCCAAGTTACGGGGCGAGGAAAATAAAAACGGAGAGAGTTTTTCAACTTTCTCCGTT
>CAZCEB010000057.1:0-8061 GCA_964497305.1 uncultured Muribaculaceae bacterium
ACAGCCAGCAACCCAATTCGATTAATTGTTGCCCCATCAATATAATGAGGATGTAGATATGTTTTTGACTGTCGCTCCCACAATGAAGCTCCGGTCATAACTATTGCCGGGAGCGAAGTATATGTCTCGCTCAATAGAGGCTCAACTGTTGCCGGAGTACGTGCCGTTGCTACGGTTATCATTGCACCTTGCTTCGACAACTCAGTTATAATCTTTGCCGAACGACAACTCACCTTGCTGTCAGGAGCAAGCAGAGTCCCATCCATATCGGTTACATATAGTGTCTTTCCCATCGCCCACAAAGATACATAATAATTAACATAAAAGACAACTCCCACACTCTATTAGAGCATGGGAGCAATCTATTCATTAAGAGTCAGTACCCTTTACTTATTTTTTTGTAAAAGAGCACGAGTATGGAAGTTTGCTTAGGTCAAGAACCACTTCCCAATTTCCTTCGCCAGGAGTTGGAATGTTAGCACCGCCTGCCGACAAATCATTAACATCACCGCCAAGGTTGATGTCCCAACCATCATTAGCACGGAATTTCAATTCGCCTGTTCCTTTCAATGCTACAGTACCTTTCCAAACAAGGAAATCTTCACTAGTTAGGTCTGTATCAGCGTCCCAGCCGCCAGGAGTAGCATCACCAACAACTCCTATTGAATTAACAAGAGTAACACTATATGTGAGAGCAGCAATATCAACATTACACCAGTAGAGACCTTTTTCTGCAACTGTTAAGTTTGAAGCTCCTCCATCAGTTGATAGCTTACCTTCTGTTCCTGAATTTCCATAGTTTATTCCATCCCAATTTTCCTTAGTAGAGAACTTGTATCCACCGGGAGCAAGAACAGCATAACCCATATAATTTACATAGTCATTAGTATAAAGCAATTGAGAAGCTATTTGACTCCAACCATTTGCATCACCGGGAGTATAAAGTTGTTCATATGTATATGAGAATGCAAATGTCAAAGTTTCAACATTAACTGTTAACAACAACTCGCCATCAACATTAAGAATACCGGCTTGAGGCTCAACACCTCCTACATTAGTTACTAATTCACCTTCAATAGATTCTACATAATCATCAGATGGAGCAAATACTGTGCGTTCCATTGTTGTATTGCCATCAACATAAGATTTAGCAAGAACTCGCCATTCCCAGCCATTCATTACTTCATCGGCAGAAACATCAAGTTTCAATACAAATACTGGATTGTCATAAACATCTCCTGAATGACCAAATTGTTCAACAACTTCTCCGTTAACTTCAAGATAGTATGCTTCATCAACAAAAATTTCAGCTGGATAAGGAGTTACTGAAAGAGAACTTTGTCCAATATAATAATCTGGTCCGCCAAGACGAACTGAAGATGTTCCATTCACTGCATATGCAGCAAAACGCAAGTAAGTAGTTTGAGCTTTAGGATTTTTACCCATTTCAGCAAGGTGAGCAGCTTGCCACTCAATAGGATCAACATAAACAACATTATCTGATACAACTGTTGCTACCTCTTTAGAGGTTGAATAATCTTCGTTTTTTGAAATTTGCATTACAAATTCCAATTCTGCATTAGCAGGCAAATTAGCTGCTTCGACAACTTGAAGTACTGCTATTTTTTCGCCAGCAGTAGCAGTAGCTAAAAGGTCAGTAGCACCTTCTGTAACTGCAATACCGGGAGCTACAGATACTCCTTCTACAGTCATCAATGGCTCTTGTGGATTACTTTGAGGAAGCGCATTGGTATCGTCATCTTCACAAGCGGTAAAACCGAAAGCAAGAGCCGCTATTAACATTATGCTAAATTTCTTCATATTGTTTTCATGTTTTTAGTAACTTGCAGTTGATAAGAGATTCTTGCCAACTGCAAGTTATTGATTTATCTTTATTTCTTTGTGAAAGTTACTTTACCATTAGGTACATCAACCGAGATAGCAAGTTTGCCTTCTTCTGTCCAATCAGGAATATTCCAACTACCTTTACCTGCCATAGCTGCACCTGTATATACACCATCAGTAAGAGCTATATTAACAGGATTATCTTCTACTTGTGAACCAAAAGAGTCCGCATCCCATCCTGTCAGAGCAGTATAGAAACGGAACATCGCTTCACCTGCTTTGATGGTAAACGTTCCTGTATACACACCATTATCCTCAAGGTCAAACAATTTAAACGCCTCATAGTGTGACGCATTGTCGGCACTAGGACCTGTCCATCCCGAAGGAGCTCCCACTAAGAAAATGAATGCTTTGTTACTTGTATCTACACCACCGGCTTCAATTGTCATTGTGTTGTTGTTGCAGTTTACAGTAATCTTCATTGAGCCACCTTCCCAATCAGCAATTCTGATTGAGCCTTTACCAGCAACGAGAGCACCTGCATATTGACCATCAGTAAGAGCAATATCAACTGGATTATCTTCTACTTGCAGACCAAGAGATGCACCGCCATCCCATCCTGTCAATTCAGTATAGAAACGGAATATAAGTTCACCTGCTGGCATATCAAAGATACCTGTATAAATCTTGCTACCAATTGCTGTTGCACTTTCAAATAGGCGCCAATTTTCTAAAGCTCCGGCATTTCCTGCATCAGGACCTGTCCAACCTCCAACACTACCAATCAAATAGATATAACCAGGAGATTGAATAGCACAATATTCTTTCACGCTTTCAAGAGTGATAACGTTTGACAAGATATCACTACCTTCTATACCATTGATATAAGCATGAATACGAACATAGAGTTTGCGAGCTGGCTCATCGGTATAATCATCTTCATTTTCAATACCACGAAGTTTACAAATACCTTCAGCCAAATCCTTAGATTTTACTTGAGCAGCACAAGTTTTATATTCAGTTGTACATTCAAAGAATTCCTCAAAGCTTTCATTCAATGAGATTTGAACCTTGTATAGAGCTGTAGCAGCATATCCATAGTCAGGTTGAGACCATGACAAGTCAATCGTTCCGTCCTCAGTTAATTCATAATAATGAGAAGCGAGAGCCGGAGTATTGAGATCAAATTTTGTTGGGTTATGATATTGCGGATCTTTATCTTCTTCACAGCTGATAAATGCCAATGAAGCGACTAAACACGCAAAAAGAATTGATAATTTTTTCATTTTTCTTTACTCTTGTTAAAAATTAAACATTGAGTTTTATTTGCTGTAACCCGGATTTTGTTGATATTGTTGGAAACTGATTACAGTTGATGGTATTGGGAACAAATTCATGTATTTAGGAGTTTCAGCTCCTCCATTACCAACATTGTTTTTCCAGTTCCAGTTATATTTACCTCCGGCATATTTGTCATGACGAACAAGGTCAGTACGACGGCAATTTTCGCCATAAAGTTCACGTGCACGTTCATCTAGAAGATTATCAGCCGATAGGTCAGCGATGTTCCAAGGATCAACTTTAGCACGTTCACGCACATAATTTACATATTGAAGAGCTTCTGCTGAATTTCCAGCGCCACCCATTACATAAGCTTCAGCAGCTGAAAGATAGATTTCTGCAAGACGAATAACACACCAGTCTGCATCAGCAAACGCATTTGATGCTGGAGGACAATTTGATTCATCAATAATACCATTGTCATCATATGCATAGTTAGTGTATTTCACAGGAACATAACCTTCTGAGAAGTCAGTAATTGATGTATTTGTAATCTTAGCGCCATCTTTAGATGTCATCCAAAGTGCAGCACGATCATCAAAAGAAACGCCATTAGCATCCCAACCAAATTTTTCAGAGAATTGTTGACGTGCGTTCATACAGGTCCATGACGCATTAAGACCAGTTGTTGCATTTGTCATATTAAGACCTGGAGTTGATGTTGATGAGCCTGCAGCAATATAGAATGTAGTACCACCATAGTTTTGTAAGTTGTCACCATCTTGAGGAATACCCCAAATAATCTCATTTACACGAGAGCCTTGAGACATATATTCATCATTATTGGCTCCAAATACTGCACGATAAGAGTTAGCAAGACCTGAATTTTGGAAACCTGCACCCTTGTGATGGTTTATAATTTTTTGAGCCAATGTCCAACATTTGTCATATGCTGGAGTTCCGGTAAAGACCTCAGCATTAAGATAAAATTTAACCAAAAGAGCATCACATGCTTCTTTTCCTACATATCCATAAGAAGGTTCGGCATAAGATTCACCCCAAGCAGTTGAAACAGTTTCAAGATCAGACACAACTTTGTTATAAAGTTCTGTACGTGTCAATTGAGCTGGAGCAACACCGGCTGCCATTGTTTCATCAGAGTAACCGGCATTTCCAAACATGTCGATTGCATAGAAATAAGCCAAGCCACGCACTACTTTCACTTGACGTTTATATTCTTCTGCAAGAGGTAGAAGATCTTCTGAAAGATAGAATTTACCTCCTTCTACTGTGCGAAGGAATTCATTACAAAGCGCAATCTCAGTATATAGACGAGAGTATGTAGTGTACATCACTCCATTATCAGCAGCAAATTGCATTGTTGCAAGTTCATATTGACCTGCATCACCAAATTGCTTCCATGCAAACTCATCGGTAGTCAATTCATTACACACGAATACGGCACGAGTAAATGAGTTGGCACCTGCGTCACCACCTGAAATGATTGAGTTACCTGGACCACCATATCCAGAAGTAGCAAGACCTTGGTAACATTCTGCAAGCACTCGATCCATATATCCTTTGGGATCTTGTGCAAAAGTTTCGGGAACAATGTCATTAGGATCGATAACCGGATTATCAAGGTCATCAACACAAGAGGTCAAAGCCAATGTTGACAGTCCCAACGTGATAAATAATTTATTTATTGATTTCATATATCTACTAATTTACAAGATTAGAATGTTGCAACTAAACCGAGAGTAAATGTTACAGGACGTGGATAAACATTGTTATCTATACCTGAGAACACTTCTGGATCAAGTCCGCTATATTTTGTGATAACAAACGGATTTTGCACAGCACCAAATAGGCGGAGACGAAGTGCATTGTTCAACAACTCAGTCCATGTATAACCAAGAGTGATGTTATCGCAACGCAAGAAACTTGCATTTTCAAGGAAATAATCACTACGAGCAAGATTTGAGTTAGCACTTGCATCATTGAAATAGTAATCAGCTTTAACCAAGTTATTTAAACCATAACGGTCAACATTAGTTATATTTGATTTACCAGCAAGAACAGAGTTAAACACATAGTTTCCAAGGTTAGCACGAAGTGAGATTCCTAGATCCCAGTTCTTCCAGTTAAATGTGTTGCTCCAAGACATTGTTACTTTAGGATCGCGAGAATGTTTAACTACAAGGTCGTTATCATTGATTTCGCCATCACCATTTTGGTCAACATATTGGTTAGGGATTGGATTTCCGTCCTTGTCATATACTTGTTCCAACAAGTAAAATGAATAAGCAGGATGTCCCACTTTGTGAACTTGAAGAGCTCCGGCATTTTCTGAAATTGGGTTACCGGCTGCTTGCAAATAATAAGATGCGTTTTCAGCAGTTGAACCTGTCAACTCTGTCAATTCATTTTTATTCCATGCAATATTAAAGCTTGTATTCCATGTGAAGTCTTTTGTAACGATAGGTTTAACAGTGATTGTAGCTTCAATACCATAGTTGCGAAGTTCTCCGATATTGCGGTCCATGAAGTTGGTAGTTGTCATACCTGCAGGAACAGGAACATATGCTAGCAAATCTTTTGTATCACGAAGATACCAATCCAAACTTGCAGTAATGCGATTGTTCAAGAATCCCATATCAAGACCAACGTTCCATGTTGTTGTTTCTTCCCATTTCAAATCAGGATTATAAGCTTTGGGATAAAGAGGGTTTACCCAATCATATTGTTTACCATCTGGAGATGGATAATTTACTACACCGCTTGATGATGATTGAGCATATACAGGGATATAAGGATATAGACCTCCTACTGCCTGTTGACCTGTAACACCCCAACCAAGACGAAGTTTCAAGTCATTCATGAAACTTTTGGCTCCATCCATAAATGGCATATTAATTACTTTCCATCCAAGAGCAAGAGCGGGGAATAATGCCCAACGATTGTCTTTAGAGAAACGAGAAGTACCATCATCACGAAGAGTGAATGTCAAAAGATAGGTATCATCAAATGAATAATTGATACGCCCATAGAATGAAATCAAATTTAATTGACCTTTCCAATAATATGTTGGAGCATCATTATAAGAATGACCTACATTAAGGATTGATTCGTTATCAACACCAAGATTGTATTGTCCGTTTTGATAGATTGTTGCCCAATCGTTTATAAAACCAGGGGTTGAGAATGTAGTCAATGAATGACCTTGATAATCATCACGTTGCCAAGAATAACCGACAACCGCATCAATATTTGATTTAATTTCTTTAAATTCTTTTTTATAATTAGCATAAAACTCAAGAAGAGTATTACGTTCAAGTTGATAATGGTCATAAACTGTTCCTGCTCCATTATAATAATTTCCTCTCCATGATTGTGGCGAATTTTGTGCCATTGTTGATTTTGTCTCATTCTTTGAGATATCATAACCTAGATTTAAGTTAAGATGTAGATCTGGCAAGAAATGAAGAGCATAATCAAGTTGAAGATTACCATTTGAACGAAGCACTTCAGCTGTATTATTTATTTCATCAAGTAATGCTACAGGGTTGTTAGGAGAGTTATCCATTGGTTTACCTGAGTTATCAGTAATAGTTGTATAACCATTATACATAGTCATGCCTTCGCTTGTCATGCCATATTGAGTGTAGACAGGAAGGGTTGGGTTATAACTCAATGCAGTACCAACCGCTCCTTGATCAGCCATTCGGTTTTTGATATATGCACCTTTTACATTTGCATTAACCGAAAGCATACCATTAAAGAATTTTGGAGTCAAATTCAAACCAACAGTAGTACGATCCATGCGAGATGTCATGAGAATACCATTATTGTTGGTATAAGAGGCAGATACTCGATAAGGTAAAATTCCAACAGAACCACCGACACTTAAATTATAATCATGAGAAACAGTTGTGCGAAGAATCTCATCTTGCCAATCAGTGTTTGCGTCTCCAAGTTGAGCAATAGCTGATTCAGTTCCAAGTGTTTCAGTAACAACTTTACGGAATTCATCGGCACTAAGCACGTCCCAAGTTCGAGCAGCAGTATTCACATGCATATTTGCAGAGAAATTAACTTGAGGTTTGCCTGATTTACCTTTCTTTGTAGTAATGATAATAACGCCATTAGACGCACGGCTACCATAAATTGCAGTAGCAGAAGCATCTTTCAATACTGTCATTGACTCAATGTTATCAGGTGAAATCATTGTTAATGGATTAACACCACCATAACTTCTGTCGCTCATTGGCACACCATCAAGTACAATCAACGGATCATTACTTGCACTAAGAGACGCACCTCCGCGAATACGTATTGAAGCACCGCCTGTAGGGTTACCACCATCTGTTGTTACAACAACACCGGGAGCTGCGCCCACAAGAAGGTCTTGTGCCGATGTAGCAAGACCGGCTTCAATTTCATCGGGTTTAACCATCGTAACTGATCCGGTAGCGTCTGATTTCTTAACGACACCATAACCGATAGCAACCACTTCTTGAAGGACTACCGAATTTTCTTGTAGTGTTACATCGATTTTTGTTTGACCATTGACCGCAATCTCTTGTGTGTTGTAGCCAACATAAGATACAATAAGGACACCATCGGGTTCGACTTCAAGACGATAGTTACCAGCCAAGTCAGTTGCAACACCGGCAGTTGTTCCCTTAGCAAGTACACTTGCACCGATGAGTGGTTCACCGGTAGGATCGGTTACAGTACCTGATACTGTAATCTTCTGCGCTAAAGCAGGGAAAGAAAGGCAAAGCACCATCACAAGGCTAAGCCATGCTTTCCGACTCATTTGAAAACAAATGTTCTTCATGCAAAAATTGTTTAGTTTTACTTTGGTTTTACATTAAATTATATAATCTCTGTTTTTTTCGATTTAAGATACTGTTGTATCATGGTTATATT
>CAZCEB010000057.1:8161-9383 GCA_964497305.1 uncultured Muribaculaceae bacterium
ATTATATAATCTCTGTTTTTTTCGATTTAAGATACTGTTGTATCATGGTTATATTTATTCTTCGTCATCAAAATGTGATAGCAGATTTGGTACATTGACACACATCTACAACAACTCAATCGTTGTAAATGTTCATATTAGGCATTTCATGGTCATACACGTACTCTAATCAACAAAATCATGCTTTCGAATTCTTCGAATAAATATGCTATAATTAATACGCAAATTAAGTGATTATTTTTGAATTTCTTGACTTTTTGCAATCAAAATCAGCCGCAACACTCATATTTAACAATTGCAAATTAAAATTCTCCTCCAATTTTAACATTTCAATAGATAACAGAAAAAACGCTAACCCAAGTGGATTAGCGTTCATCTGTTGTTTATTAAATCATATTACCCATACACAAACACCTAAACCGGCGCAAACGTGGGCTTGAATTCAATACCTAACGCACGAGCAATACGCAAAAGGCTTGACAATTGCATATCTGTTTCTCCTTTTTCTACACGCGCAATATAACTACGAGCCGTTCCCACTCGCTCTGCTAATTCCTTTTGAGTGATTTTCAGTTCCTTGCGTCTATCTCTTAATATTACACCATAATAGTACGCTTGCGCCTGCTCCTCAAATTTCATTCGTTCCACCGAGCCAGGTACTCCATATTTTAACGAGAGACGTTCCTCTGAATTCACAAGTTTCTTTTTATCAATCATTGCCATATTCTATCCCTTTTAATATCTTTTGAGCAATTTTTACTTGTTGCTTATAATCTTTCTCCGATTTTTTCAAAAAAGCATTTAGCAACACAATCTCCGATGCATTTATCACATTGTCATTATCCATTGTAAACAACACTGTACGATATTCATTTGTTCCAATAGACACTCGCATTTCATACAAGTCGGTACCTTTTAAATGTTTTACAAATTTAGACGAAACAACTCGCACGGTTTTCACAATTTCAATAACATAATCAAATTTCACCTGGACTTTCTCAGGTAAAGCATCATAAAATTGCTCAAACTCATCCGTCCAATAAACCGTTCTTATATAATCCGCTTCATTATTCATTACGCAAATGTAGCTAATTAGATACAAAAATCCAAAGAATTTGACTTTTTTGTAAAGAAAAAACGCTAACCCAAGTGGATTAGCGTTCATCTGTTGTCTTACCAGGATTCGAACCTAGACAGGCAGAACCAAAAACTGCAGTGCTAC
>CAZCEB010000058.1:0-9207 GCA_964497305.1 uncultured Muribaculaceae bacterium
AAAACATTTTCTTAAAGTATCGCTCATTGGACTTCTTGCTGTTTCAATGCCGATGTCTTTCACAAGCTGTAAAGACTACGATGATGACATTGAAGCATTGCAAAACTCTAATGCCGATTTGAGTAATCAATTGAGCGCATTGCAAGCTGCTTTAACAGCTAATCAACAAGCTGCTGCTGCTGCTCAAACCGCTGCCGATGCTGCTAAAGCTGCAGCTGACGAAGCTAAGCAAGAAGCTGAACTTGCTAAAAAAGCTGCTGCTGAAGCAAAAGCTGAAGCTATCGAAGAAGCTATCGATCAAGTTAAATCAATGCTTTCGGGCTATGCTACTTCAGCTCAACTTGCTACATTGGCTGGTACTGTAGAAGGTATCCAAAAAGGTCTTAGCACACTTGAAGCAAGTCTTAAAGAAGCAAATGCTGAAATCGATGAAAACGCACGTGCTATTGAGGCAATCAAAGTGCAAGTTGCCGCTTTGGAAAAATTCCAAGCTGAAACAGGCAAAGATATCTCTGCTATCAAAGCTGAGATTGAATCTTTGAAAACTCAATTAAATTCAAAAATTACTAAAGACGAAGTTAACGCACTTCTTAACGAAGCTAATGCTAAGTTGACAAGAGAACTTAACTCAGCAGTTTCTACTCTTCAAGGTGTGATTTCTAATCGTCTTTCAAGTATCACTCTTGTTCCTAACTTATATATCGATGGTATTGAAACGATTGAATTTGTTTCATTGCAATATGAAAACAAGGATAAAGCAGGTGATGTTGTGTTGATTTCTACTGAAGAAAATGAAGTACAATATCGTTTGAACCCAACTACTGTTGGCGAGTCAGATATAGATGCTGCAAATATCAATTTCGTTGCTCTTCAAGCTACTGCACGTGGCGTTGTTGAAGCTCCTATTGCATTTGCTAAGTTCAATGGTATCGACAAAAACGGTATCATGTCAATATATGCTAAGAAAGCCAATACTAAATCATTGAATCTTGCTGGCAACCAAATCTATACAGTTGCAGTTGAAGTTCCCATCGCTAAAGATCTTTGCGACGCTGAAAATCCTGATCAAAAGGTTTATTCAGAATATGCTCGCTTGTATGAAGGCGTGAAAGAACCACACATTGCAAAGAAACCATATACTTGTCATGCAGGTCATGCTGATTGTGCCGACGGTGCACACTACTATGACGCTACTATTTGGGATGCAAGTGTTGCAACTGACGAATGTGTAGTAAAAGAAGTGAACTATAACGAAACTCTCGACTTGCGTACATTGGTAACAGGTTGTGCTATTGAAGAAATCACTCTTGAAGATGGTACAGTAAAAACTGTTGCAACTCAAATGACAGCTGAACAACTTGCTAAGTATGGTCTTGAATTCCGTTTCGAAATTCCTACAAAAGAATATACTACTGAAGCGCCTAATGGAACTAACCAACAAGTATTCGGCGCATTGAAGGAAGATGGTTACACTATCTATTCAAAACTTCCTAACAATATGACTGACAACCGTGCTGCTATCGATAAACAACCTATCGTAGAAGTTGAATTGTTTGATGTTAAGAATAATAAGGTTGCTGACCGCCGTTATTTCAAAATCAAATGGACTGAAAAAGCTCAGGTACCTGAAAAGGATATGCCTATAGTTAAAATTACTATGACTTTTGGAGATAGAAATCTTCCATGTGATCAAGACATAGTAGGATTAGGTTGGGAATATTTCATTAATAATATTTATGCTCCGGAATTTACAGCAGATATTCAAGTACCAAGTGAAGATGGTACTGAATATGTAACCAAGAAGGGTGCTGTTGTTAAGCCAGATATGTCTCATGATGAATTCTGTGCAATTTATCCGGAACAAAATGTGACAATAACAGCTAATTATGCTCATCTCGATGAAAACGGTAACGTTGTGCTTGATCGTCCTGCAACTGTACAACTGCCTATTCTCTATAGTGATGTGAATGCAGATGCAAATGCCCTTGGTTGGACATTAACTGCTGAAGAAATTGGAACAATTGTTAAAATTAATTCACTAATAACTCCTCATGGCTATAGCTTAGAAGACAATTCATTTGCTGCTGTTATTACTTGGAAACCTGTTGATCCTAAGAAATATGCAACGCTTGAATTATATCTCTATCGTGAATTTGTAATTCCCGAAAATCCGGTATCTTTCTACGGATACTACGAAAATTATTGGAGAGCTGGTAAGATGGGAGAACAATATCCTGTATTCCCAGTGCAATATGGTTCTGATGTTCAAAAGAATGTTTTGAAGAACGAAAAATGTATTTATCATAACAATATCATGAATGCATTTGCGTTTGATCCAACTGCTAAACATTTCTTATCAGTTAAAAGTTTATGCCCATCATGGGATATGCAATTCTGCAAAGATAGTGCTCCAGGATATGCTCCTATATATAATGGACATGAGCCAGATCGTACAGGTATTGGCGAAACTGAGACTAAAGAAAATGCCGGATATAAGTTGTATAAAGGCTCTGAGCTTGCATCTACTATGACATGGGAAGCTAATGTTGATGGTGAAGAACATGATGCATGGTGTGTTAAAGGTCATAAAGAAGTTATTGTTGACTTAAACAACAACGCTGCAGGTCAAGGCTTGTTAAATGATAAGGATAATCCTACTATATTTACTCACATGGGTATTTGGGCAACAATAAATGATTATAATGTTCTTCCAGCATTGGATTATGATATGTATTTCGTAGAACCTCTTGATATCAAGACTGCTGAACTTGGCGATGAACTTTATGACGGTATGGTAAATGGATCTAAGATTAACTGGCGTGATGTATTCTCAATGAAAGACTGTTTCGGTTACTTAGTTGCAGAAAAAGCACCGGTTCCTGCTTCTGAAAAAGAAAAATATGCTGCTGAGTTGTATGATTACTATGGAGTACAAACTCCTGTATGGAATACAATACGTTACTATGCTGACAGAAAAGCTTCTTTGATTGAAATTCGTTTCGGCTTCAAGAAAGTAGGTAATGATATCGTTGTTGATAATACAATTGAAGATGAAAATGGTGCAATGACAATCAGTACATTGGAATCATTGACATCAGGTGGTTCAATTCCTTCATTGTTGGTTTACGATGATGAACCTGAGGCATTGTACTATTTCAGTAACATGGGATCACAAGTAAATGGTGCTTATAATATTTGGGCTAAAGTTACTGTATCTTATGATTGGGGTAGCGCATATAAATGGGTTAAGATTAAAGTTAACCCAATGCAAGCTGACTAATTAATTAAGTCTAATATAATAAAGGGGGTGCGCTGCGGTGCCCCCTTTTTTATAAAATAATGTATGAAGAATTTAAAATTTTTATTTGTCGTGTTGGCTACCGCCATGTTGGTGGCATGTGGTGGAGAAAAAAAGAAATCGGCTGAGGTGGCTGAGCCGGTTAATCCACGCATTGACCAATCAATGGTGCATAGCAACATAGATGAGGAGGAGTTGACCTATCTGGCAACACAATATCTCGATTTCTTGAAAGCTAAGGATTTTGAGTCGGCTCTTGCGATGTTGAAATCATTTGATGGAAAGACTGTTACAGCGTTAACAGAAGCTCAGAAAAACAGTTTAAAACGTGTTTACAATGCTTATCCTGTTTTTGGTTATACCATCGATGATATAGTGTTCTATAGCGAAACAGATACTGAGATTAAATACACAATCATCTTGTTTGAAAAGCAATATGATGATGAGCTTCCAAACACGGTGAAATCAATTCTTACTCCAAAGCGCATTGATGGTGCATGGAGTCTCTGTGTAGATAATCGTTCAGTGGGTGAAAAATTATAAAAATATAGATTATGAAAAAGTATTTAGTATTAATGGTTGCGGCGGTGCTTTCTCTCTCGGTTGTTGCTCAAGAACAACAAGAGTTGAAGATTAAAGAGCCCGGTCGCACTGAGTTCCAAAAACATTGGTTTATGCAAGCACAAGGTGGTGCTGCTTATACACTTGGTGAAGCTGCATTTGGTGATTTGATTTCACCTGCTGCTGCTCTGAACGTTGGTTATAGTTTTAGTCCTGTGTTCCGTGTGCGCCTTGGCGCTTCAGGATGGGAAGCTCGTGGAAGTTGGGTAACTCCTCGTCAAAACTATAAGTTTAATTTCGTTCAAGGAAATCTTGACGCGGTGCTTGATTTGAGCAACTTGTTCTGTGGTTTTAACCCTAAACGCATTCTTGATGTATATGCATTCCTTGGTGCCGGTTACAACTATGGATTTGATAACGATGAAGCGGTGGCTATTGCTGATGCAGGATATGACTTGCGTTATTTGTGGCGTGATTCAAAGAGTTTTGTCGCAGGCCGTGGCGGTCTTGGAATGGACATTCGTTTGAGTGATGTAGTTTCTCTTAATGTTGAAGCTAATGCAAATGTGCTTTCTGACCATTTCAATTCTAAAAAAGCCGGTAATGCCGATTGGCATTTCAATGGTCTTGTGGGCTTGACTGTCAAATTTGGCAAGAGCTACAAAGAAATTCCTCCTGTATATTACGAGCCGGAACCTGTTCCCGAACCGGAACCTGAGCCTGCTCCTGTTGTAGTGGAAGAGCCAAAACCAGCTCCCGCTCCTGTTGTAGTGGAAGAGGTGAAAGTTGAGCCTATTGTGCGCGATATTTTCTTCACCATTAATTCTTCTAAAATTCGCGAAAGCGAACAAGTGAAGGTTGACGAGCTTGTAGCTTATATGAATCAATATCCTGAATCTAAGGTTGTGATTACCGGTTATGCTGATAAAGCTACAGGTAATGCTTCTATCAATGAACGCATTTCTAAACGTCGTGCTCAATCAGTTGCCGATGCTATCGCTGTTGCAGGCATTGCTACAGATCGCATTTCTACACAGGCAAAAGGTGATACAGAACAACCTTTTGAAACGATGGAAAGCAATCGTGTATCGATTTGTATTGCAGAATAAAAATTTTTAACAAAAAAATCAAATATATATTTGATTATATAAAATAAATGTATTACTTTTGCTAATGGTATTATATTATTAACAGTACTTTATAACAGCAAAGGCAGAGAATTAATTTATTTCTTATCACATGTTTCCTGATATTGTCTGTGAAGATCGTATCAGGTTTTTTTATTTTGTGCAGATGTGCTATTTTTGTAGCATATAAATGAATTGATATGAAACAGAGATTATTAATATTGTGGTTTTTTGTTGCGGTCATGTGTGTGCAGGCTGTGGCTCAAATGAGTGTAACTAATGTGGAGTTGACCGATGTGGATGGAAAAACTCACCGCTTGAGTGATTTTAAAGGGAAGTATATTTATGTTGATTTGTGGGCGTCATGGTGTGGTCCATGTAACATGGAAATCCCTTATATGCAGGAACTTGAACGCACTTTAGATAATGAAATGGTGGTGTTTGTGGCAATTTCTATAGATGAAGATGTGCGTTCATGGAAAGCAGCCCTCACGCGAAATAGAATGGCTGGACATCAGTTTATTGCGCCACCGGAATTGCCTGTGTTGTTGAGACTTAGAAGTATTCCGCGCTACATGATATTGGATAAAGAGGGAAAAGTGCTTTATTCCAATGCTCCACGCCCAAGTTCCGGACCTGTTATCAGAAAGATTTTATCAGAACTAAAGTAGTATTATTCAGAAACTGTTCCAAGTTCTTTTATGCCGCCTGTCAATGGATCAAATAATAGATAGGCAGGTGATGTTTTTGTTGTAAACATTCCGGGGTCGATGCCAAATACAACGCCATATTGTGCGACATTAAATGTCTTGTCAATATATATTTTTCCGTCATATTCCAGCTTGATTGTCGCCTTGCCGGGAATACGATAGGCTACACCGCCTTTGGGGTATTGTTTTGTAAGTCCGGTTTTTTCATTCTTTGGCAGTTCTCCACGTTCGGTTATTTCAAGCGACAGATAGATCGGCTCTCCAGATAGGTCATAAGAATCAACAATCCCATTTATTGAAGAAATGCGAGCAATAATCTTTTCAGTAGAAACAGTATCGGGTGTAAAACGGAATGTTTTAACATCGGTGTATCGTTGTTCAGTACCCATAAACATTGCGGTTAATGCTGCTTCTTGTGCCGATAGATTGTCGAGAACAAGTTGCATGGCTTGCCCATCGGGTGGCATTTGTTCAGATTGTCCGGTAAGAATATCGGTGCGACTTTGACGGAGTGTATATATTTGCGATGCAGCGATTTCTGCTCTTTTTGATGAAGATTGACTTTGTAGCATCTCTTGGCTGATAACATGTTGAGCAGCATCAGTCTCAAGAGGAGTGGGTGATGGCATAATAGGAGAGGGAAGCTGGATTGATTCTTGCTCAGGAAGTTCCTCAGTATTAATTGCGAGTGGCATATTTTCTTCATTCACAATGAGGAATGGAGACGAGCCGTTCTTAAATTGCATCAAATATCGTTCATCGGGATTAGCGACTCCGCGTGGAGTTATGTGAATGGATTTTATATTCCAAGAGCGACTTGACTCGGCAATGGCATCGTCGGTGCTGAAATATTTCTTTGCATATTTGTAATATTCACCAGGCTCTTTAGCGATGCATTCTGCTTCTATTGTGATATCAAATACAGTTGAAGGCAGATTATAAATTAAGCCATATTCGCTAACTTTTGTAGCGGTGAGTTTCTGTGTCGTTTGACTGAATGATGTTGCTGATATTAACAATGATATTGCAAATGCTGAAAATGCTTTCATAATAGCTGTTTTATTTATTATATCATTATTGAGCGAATTGCTTTTCCAAGGTTTTCGGCAATATCGCTTGCGGTAACTCCATATTGCCCATGCTCTTCGGCGGCTATATCTCCTGCTAACCCATGAATATATGTGCCAATGAGTGCGCTAACCTCCGGTTTATAGCCTTGTGCCATCATCGATGCGATGACTCCTGTGAGAACATCGCCGCTGCCTCCGGTTGCCATGCCGGGATTACCCGATGAGTTGAAGTAAATCTTTCCGTCGGGGCGTATAACAGCAGTATAATGACCTTTCAAAACGATAATTATGTTGTAATATTTGGACATTTCAATCGCTTTTTTGAGTCGGCTTTCGGCATTGATTTGTGCGCCAAACAGACGATCAAATTCTGCCGCATGGGGCGTGATTATTGATAAGATTGGGATGTGGTTTAACAATGTGGGGCGCAATGCAATGCAGTTGAGAGCATCGGCATCAAGAATTACCGGATTACCGGCAGTTTTTAGAAACGCTTCAAGAGCGTTTATTGTAACTTCATGTGTCCCAATGCCCGGTCCTATTGCTATTGATGAATATTGATGTTGCAGCAACATGTTGGTAACAGCAATATCATGTTTGTCAGCTTCAAAAAGTGCTTCAGGAACAGATGTTTGTAAAATGTTGTATCCGCAACGTGCCGAGTGAATAGATACTTTCCCGGCGCCGGAACGCAATGCCCCTTTTGTCGCAAGTACAGCAGCCCCCATCATGCCATAACTCCCGGCAATAATCATTGCTGAGCCATAGTCGGCTTTAGACGAGAATGGCTTGCGTCGTTTCAACACTCGGCGCACATCGCTTTTCTCTACGAGGTAATAGTCGGTTGTTGTGTTGCGTATTTCCTCGGCACTCAGCTCAATATCAAGAACTTTCCATTCGCCAATTAACTCAGCATTGTCGCTGATAAAGAAGGCGAGTCGGGGAAATTGTATTGCAAGAGTTAAATCGGCATGAATAATATTGCGGTTTATTACTCCATTGTTCCAATCGCTGAACATTCCCGAAGGTACATCAATTGACACGACTGTAGCTCCTGATTCATTGATGTATCTCACTAAAGCCATGAATCCACCTGATAGTGGCTCGCGCAACCCTGAGCCAAACAATCCATCTATAACCAAATGATTGCGCGACAAGTCGGGGAGAGTGAAATTGCCCTTAACTTCAGTATAATCAATATCACCATATTCAAGGAGGCGATCTCGGCAAGCCTTACAATCAATGCTCAGCCTGTTGCCACCAATGTTAAATAGAAATATTTCAGGACGATAACCTTGCTCAATCAATATTCGTGCGATGGCAAGAGCGTCGGCACCATTATTACCCGGACCGGCAAAGATGGCAATGCGTTTATTAGGTCGCCATCGTGAAATGATTTCACATGTGGCAGCTTCAGCTACTCGTTCTATCAGTTCAAGTGCTGAAACACCATCATTCTCTATTGTATAGCGGTCGATTGCGCGTATTTGATCGTTTCTGAATATTTTCATATCTACATGTTGCGTTATTAACTGACAAATTTACAAATTATATTCTGCTTTTATGGCATTTGGAGATAAATCATTGATTTAATAAAACAAAAAAACTATATAAGTAGGTGAGTACTCAATATTTTTATTAATTTTGTACTCGTTAAAATTTAACGATGAAAAAAGAAGTTATATATAACAATTTGACGTTTGAGCCATATATCTCTCGGGAGGAGATTGCGGCTCGTGTTCAAGAGCTTGCACATGAGATAGAAAAAGATTGTGCAGGTACACGCCCATTGTTCTTATGCGTACTTAATGGTGCATTTATGTTTGCTACCGATTTGTTCCGTTCAGTGGATATGGATGCTGAAATATCGTTCATCAGACTTAAAAGTTATGATGGGACAGGAACAACCGGAGTTGTTAAAGAAGTAATAGGGCTGACTGAAAGTATCGAAAATAGGACAGTAATTGTCGTCGAAGATATAGTAGATACCGGAAAAACAATGGCAAAATTGGTGAAAGATCTTGAAGCTAAAAATCCGGCTGCGGTAAAAGTTGCAACGCTGTTGTACAAGCCCGATTCTGTGCAATGTGATCTGAAACTCGATTATGTAGGTTTTCCCATTCCATCAAAATTCATTGTCGGATATGGACTTGATCTTGATGGCATGGCACGCAACTTGCCCGATATCTATGTTTTGAAAAAAGATAAATAATTATCTTCTCTTAATAAAAGTCTCAGCGATTGAGACAGTTGCTTAACCTGACTTTTTCCATGATTTGTGCACACGCTTTGTTATTAGGGCAAGGCGATGAGATATTTTAATTGTATAAAAGAAAAAACTAAAAGAAGAAAAATGTTTAATTTAGTGATTTTTGGAGCTCCCGGAAGTGGAAAGGGGACACAAAGCGAACTATTGATTGAAGAATATGGATTATATCATA
>CAZCEB010000059.1:0-9185 GCA_964497305.1 uncultured Muribaculaceae bacterium
TAATTGTGTGTAGTATTGATTTAGGATTATCTCTTATATAATCAACTTTTTTATGTACAATATTTCCGAACTTAACTCTATGAGCGATACCGAGCTCAAGTCGGTTGCTGAAAACATGGGCTTAAAGAAAATAGACATGAGCAAGAAAGATGAACTCATCTACCAAATTCTTGACCAACAGGCTATTGAAATTGCGGCAAATGCTACTGAGAAAAAACGTCGCACACCAAAAGATGGTAAACCCAAAAAAGAAAAAAAAGCAATAGACAAGGATAATGCCGCTAATAATAAATCACAGACAAAGGAAACTCCATCAGAGCAGCCTCAAACAGAAGAGCCTGCACAGGTTGAAGAGATTGTTGTTCCTGAGATAGAAAAGGTTGAAGAAAGCCAGCCTGCGCGTGGTCGTCGCCATCGCATTAGCAAGCCGGAACCGGTAGAAAATCCCGAAGAGATATCGATTTCTACTAATGATGAGCAAGAAAAGGATGATATAAATGTTGCGTCAACACCTGAAAATAATGATGACAATGAAAAGGATATCATGACAATGATTGCTCCTTTAGCTAAAGATGAAGAGCCTTCACTACCTGCTCAATTTGCCAATACGGAGAGAGATGAAGAGCAATCATCGTTGGAACAAAACAATGTAGAAAATAAATCTGACGACGATAAACCTAAAATGGATTTCCGTCCTAAAGATTCGGCATTTGGCTCATTCTTCCCTCGTAGTGGCGGACAAAAATTTGTACCTCGCTCTCAACGTGAAAAAGAGGAAGCAGCTGCCGCAGCGGCAATTGCTGCTGCAACTGCTCCAATTATAATTACCGAGCCGGGAAAAGAACAGCAGCAAAAGCAACCACAACAACAAAAACAATCCAAGAAACAAAAAAATCGCAATAATAATCAACAACAACCACAACAACCGACCACTCCGCTATACAATTTTGATGGGTTTATTGAGGCTACCGGTGTCCTTGAAGTAATGCCTGATGGCTATGGGTTCTTGCGCTCAAGTGATTACAACTATCTCTCATCACCCGATGATGTATATGTTACTCAATCACAAATAAAACATCATGGACTTAAAACAGGGGATGTTGTTGAAGGTACAATACGTCCGCCTAAAGAAGGTGAAAAATATTTCCCGCTCAGTACCGTAAAACAAGTAAACGGGCGTTTGCCTGAATATATACGTGATCGTGTTCCTTTTGAACACCTGACTCCTTTATTCCCCGATGAAAAGTTTGATTTGACAAGCGGAAAGACTTGCAATATATCTACTCGTGTTGTCGATATGTTTTCTCCGATAGGGAAAGGACAGCGTGGATTGATTGTGGCTCCCCCTAAAACAGGTAAAACAATCCTTTTGAAAGATATTGCAAATGCTATTGCGGAAAATCATCCTGAGACCTACATCATGATTCTTTTGATTGATGAACGTCCTGAAGAAGTTACCGACATGAGCCGTAGCGTAAATGCAGAGGTAATAGCCTCAACATTTGATGAACCTGCTGATCGTCATGTTAAGATAGCTAGTATTGTATTAGAGAAAGCAAAACGCATGGTTGAGTGTGGACACGATGTGGTTATTCTTCTTGATTCAATAACTCGTCTTGCTCGTGCCTACAACACCGTTTCTCCAGCATCAGGAAAAATACTTTCCGGAGGTGTGGATGCCAATGCTCTTCAAAAGCCAAAACGTTTCTTTGGCGCAGCCAGAAATATTGAAAATGGAGGATCTCTGACTATTATTGCCACAGCCTTGACTGAAACAAGCTCTAAGATGGACGAAGTTATCTTTGAGGAATTTAAAGGGACAGGTAACATGGAACTCCAACTTGATCGCAAACTATCTAACAAGCGCATATTCCCCGCTGTTGACATTATGGCATCAAGCACTCGTCGTGATGACCTTTTATTGCGCACCGAAACGCTAAATCGCATGTGGATATTACGTCGCTTCCTTTCCGATCGCAACTCAATTGAGGCAATGGAATTCATTAAAGACCGCATGGAACGCACTTCTGATAACGATGAATTGCTTCGCACTATGGGTGATTAATAAAATCGATTTAGATATAACATTTTAATTATTATAACAATGAAAAAGATTTTTATAACATTCATTACATTGGTTGCGATGGTTGCAGGAACTGCAATAGCAGGCTTGCCTATAACAAAAGTTGATCGTGTAAATCCTACTGATGAAATTTTTATTGATATGGCTCTATCTGCAGCCAAATCAAATGCTGAACAAGGTGGACTCCCTTGTGGCGCAGTTGTTATATTGAATGGTGCACTACGCAGTTCAGGCAAAGCAACAGCTACTGCAACAGCCGAAGAGAATGCAATTGCATCTTCTCGCAAGAAAAAACTTAATATGGCAACTATTTTTACTATAAATGAACCTACAACAGAAGCATATAATGCAATATGTCGTGCAGGTGCCGATGCTGTGGTTTTCGTAAACTCTCGTGAAGATGTTATTGCTAAAGGAATTTATCCTGCTGAAGCCTATAACGATGCATTAATTGATTCTACATTGATTCAAGTCCCAATGCAACAAATGGATTATCGCGATGCAAACACTTTCTTGAAAAACTACAAGAAATAAATTTTAATTAATAATGTGAGCTGTTTAATTGGGAGTATAGCAATCACCTTGCTGTATTCCCAATTCTTTTAATCGACGATTTAAGCGATGAGTAAATTCATAGTTTTTTAAACCCCATCGAGGAGATATCAATAAGTCATCGGGAGATTGCGAGACAAATCGCTCGATTGCAATATCGGGACGCACATGTTTTACTACTTCACAACACAAATCAATATACTCATCAACCGAAAATTTAGTTACATCATATAATCCTTTTTCTACATCAAGTGCCATGCGTGTTCCTTTTACAAGTTGCAATTGATGTAATTTGACTGTGTCTATTGGCAATCGTGAGACTCTATCTATTGTCTCTATCATCATTTCACGATTTTCTCCCGGTAATCCCATTATTAGATGCAACCCAACAGGCAATCCTGCGGTAGATGTACGCATTACCGCATCTATTGTTTCTTCCCATGTGTGGCATCGGTTAATTATGTCGAGGGTTGCGTTATGAGTTGTTTCTGCTCCATATTCAATCAAGACACAAGATTTTTGGTGTATTGAAACTAATTTCTCAAGTAATTCATCAGGCATACAATCGGGACGAGTGCCGATTATCAAGCCATCAACCTTTTCGACTTTTAAAGCTTCTTCATAAAGAGATATGAGTCGCTGAATATCTCCATGCGTATTGGTGTAAGCCTGAAAATATGCTAAATATCTCATTTCGGGATATTTCTTCCCAAAAAATTTTTTCCCTTCTTCAAGTTGTTGAGTTACATTAAGCACCGGGGCGCAATATGCCGGATTAAATGTCTGATTATTGCAATAGGTACAGCCTCCACGACCTTTTGTACCATCTCTATTGGGGCATGTAACCCCTGCATTTACTGCAATTTTTTGCATTTTGCAGGGAAATAATTCTGCTAGAAATTGAGAAAAATCACGATAACACTCTGCCATTACAGATGCGTTGTTTTATTCATCAAATAAGCATCTAAAATCACAATAGCAGCCATCGCTTCTACAATAGGCACTGCACGAGGTAACACGCAAGGGTCATGGCGCCCTTTCGCTTTTAAAATTGTAGCATTTCCATCGGCATCTATGGTCTCAACTTCTTGAAGTAAAGTTGCAACAGGTTTAAATGCCACTCTGAAATATATATCTTCTCCATTGGATATCCCTCCTTGAATACCTCCGGAGTTATTTGTTCTTGTTTTTATTTTACCGGTTTCACCAAAATAAAAATGGTCTAACATTTCACTCCCTCGTTTTCCAACGCCGTCAAATCCCATTCCATATTCAAAGCCTTTGGCAGCATTAATTCCAAGCATTGCAGATCCAAGTTGTGTATGCAGTTTCCCAAATGTAGGTTCTCCAAGACCTACAGGAATGCCCTTTATTACTCCTGTTATCACGCCTCCAATAGTATCTCCTTCAGCTTTTACCTGGTTTATAAGTTCATACATTCTTTTGGCTACATCTGCATCAGGACAACGCACATCATTACTTTCAATCAACGATAAATCATATTTTGTATAGTCTTTATCCAATGAGATATTTCCCACTTGAGAAGTATAAGCATAGATTTCTACCCCAAGCTGTTCCAACGCCTGACGAGCAAAAGCACCGGCCACTACACGAGCAATCGTTTCACGTGCCGATGAGCGACCACCTCCTCGATGATCGCGCAAACCATATTTTTGAGTATAAGTATAATCGGCATGAGAGGGGCGAAATGTGTTTCTGATATTTTCATAATCATTGGAGTGTTGATCGCCATTTTCAACAATAAAGCCTATCGATGTGCCTGTGGTCTTGCCTTCAAACATTCCTGAAAGTATTTTTACTTTATCTTTTTCATCACGTGCTGTAACGATTGCCGATTGCCCGGGACGACGTCGATTAAGTTCTTTTTGTACTTTATCAAGATTAATCTCTATACCTGCCGGCATTCCATCAATCACTCCACCAATAGCAATGCCATGAGATTCTCCAAACGTTGTTACTCTGAATATGTTTCCTATGCTATTCATCATCTTCTATGTTTTTTACAACAATATCGGCGACTATACCACCCACATATTTTATTAAATCCTGTGGCGCCAATTTTAGTTGCAATCCTCGCTGTCCGGCACTCACAAATATAAATTCAAAATCCAATGCGGTCTCGTGAAAAAATGTAGGGAATTGCTTTTTCATCCCTATTGATGTGCAACCACCTCTGATATATCCTGTCAAAGGCAATAATTCTTTCATTGGAATCATTTCGGCTTTTTTTGCCCCGGCAACTTTTGCTGCTTTTTTTAAATCTACTTCACAATTACCAGGCACGACACACACAAAATAACCTGATTTATCACCATGAAGGACAAGCGTTTTAAATACTTGATTTATATCTTCTCCAAGTTCTTCGGCAACATGATCGGCAGCAAGATTATTTTCATCAACCTCATAAGGGACTAATTCATATCGAATTTTAGCCTTATCAAGTAATCGTGCTGCATTTGTTTTCTGTATTACTGCCATTGTGCATTGAAATTTTCACAAAGTTAACTAATCATACTTTATTTTCAACGCATTAAACGACATTTTTGCTTACTTTAAGGTAAAAACTCTATCTGTAGCACTCGTTTTGTTGTTTCTTTTACGGAAAAATGGCGGGACGCCCTTAATCCAATTATCCATATAATTTCATTGTTACGAGTCAGCAACCATATTTTTGATTTAGCATCAAGAGAGAGTTTAGCATCAGAAAATATATCACTCAATTTTTTTGTCCCTCCCATTCCAAATGGAGCAAATCTATCTCCCTTCTGCCAATGACGCAATTTAAATTCAGCATCATCAGATAGAATCTCTGCATCAAAAAACACACTATTAGCATCTGTTTTAAACGTCAAGTCTTTATGATTTTCAACAATAGAAATATTGAGATTAATAGGTTTATAAATCGATTGCTCTAACTCAATGGTATATTCTTCATCTTCATTAGATTGTATGTTTTTTGACAACATCAATCGTCCCCTATCAAGCAATGCCTCATATGATTCAGCATAAAAACGTTTTCCGGAACGTTCTTTAGATGTTATTATATCTTGCACATGAGTAAAATTAAAGCCATAAGGTTTCAATATTTCAAATAATAATGTTTCGACATTTGCTTCATTGGCAATAAGAGCCGAAATATCAATAGCACTATTATCTTTATAACGTTTAATAATTTCTGTTATATGACAACGATAAATAGCCTCATTTTCACGTAGATTAGAGATTGTCATTGTTATTGCATCGCATGCTCCAGGGAAATGACTTTCAATTATAGGAAGTATTACATTACGCAACTTGTTACGTTTGAAATCATTCTGAAGATTGGTACTATCTATTACATAATTGATATGTCTATCACTTAGATATTGCTCTATTTCAGCACGAGTACAATCAAGCATCGGACGCACAATATGACCATTTATATATGCCATTCCCGTTAACCCTGTAATCCCCGTACCGCGTAACAGATTTAAGAAAAAGGTCTCTATATTGTCATCTCTATGATGAGCAACCGCAATTATGTCTGATTTGGTTTCGATACGCAATTCTTCAAACCACTTATAGCGCAATTCACGACAAGCCATTTCAGTAGAGACTCCATGAGACTTTTCATATTCCGGGACATCAAAATCCTTAACATAGATTTTAATCCCAATACTATCGGCTAATGCTACAGCGTAGGCACAATCTCGATTAGACTCCTCTCCACGCAAATGGAAATTACAATGTGCCACGACGCACTCATAATCTAAAGCTACAAGCACATCGAGCAAAGCCACTGAATCAGCGCCACCGCTCAACGCAACAAGCACCTTAGAGCCATCCCTCACCCGGCACAGCTCTTTCAACACCTTCTCTATCTTGAAACGAAAATCCTGCATTACTCCACAAGATTACCATTTGATGGTGATGGCTACAGACTGCATTTGAGCGCTGATGGGAGGTGTGATTTTTGCAATGCGTATCATGCCTCCTTGAATTTTAGGGAATCGAGAAACCAAAGTGCTGCGTATTCGTCCGGCAACATGTTCAAGCAGTTGGGATGGCTTTTTCATCTCGGCTTTTATTTGTTCTACTACTTCGGTATAGTTGAGCGTAGATTCAATGTTGTCGTTGACAATGGCATCATCAATGGGGTAACGAAGATGTACTGTAACTTCAAATGTGTTGCCGGTAATATTTTCTTGTGGCAATACCCCATGGTGCGCTCTGACACAAAGATTGTTAATTTCTATTGTCGCTTTCATCTCTATTAATTTCTTATCGCTATGGCTTAAATGTATTCAAATATTATTTATTAAAATCAACAAGGGCAAAGTCGAGTTGTTTACGCTCAAGATTGGCTCGTGCGATTTGTACTCTTATTTTATCGCCAAGACGATAGCGAATGTTGCTACGTCGACCTACAAGACAATAGTTGCGTTCATCGAAGTCGTAGTAGTCATCGGCAAGATCTCGCACAGGAACAAGTCCTTCACATTTGTTGTCATCAAGTTCTACGTATAATCCCCATTCGGTAACGCCCGAAATAACGCCATCGTATATTTCTCCGAGGTGGTCACCGAGATATTCAACCTGTTTGTATTTGATTGAGGAACGTTCAGCATTGGCAGCAAGTTGCTCCATATCAGATGAGTGTTTGCATAATTCTTCAAGTTTGTTGAGATTTACGCTACGACCACCATTGAGGTAGCGATCAAGAAGCCGATGTACCATCATGTCGGGATATCGTCGTATGGGTGATGTGAAATGGGTATAATATTCAAATCCGAGTCCATAGTGTCCAATGTTGGATGTCGTGTAAACAGCTTTTGCCATTGAGCGAATGGCGAGTGTTGAAAGTAGATTTTCTTCTCCTTTGCCTTTTACATCACAGAGCATCCGATTTATAGAACGGTTGATGTCCTTAGGGGTACCTTGGGCTTTTACTTTGTACCCGAATGTACGTGATAATGCGGCAAGATCTGATAGCTTGCCGGGATCTGGTTGGTCATGGACACGGTAAACAAATGCTTTTGGCTTTTTATGGTCGGCGGGGTTGCCGATTGTTTGTGCTACAGTGCGGTTGGCAAGCAACATGAATTCCTCGATGAGTTTATTGGCATCTTTTGACACTTTGAAATATACACCAATGGGGTGTCCTGTTTCGTCGATATCAAATTTTACTTCATGTCGGTCAAATTCAACTGCTCCGTTTTCATATCGTTGACGGCGCAGAACTTTTGCCATGCTGTCAAGCGTTAATATCTCGGTAGCATAGTCTCCCTTGCCTGTTTCTATAATTTCTTGAGCTTCTTCATAGGTAAATCGACGATTACTCTTGGTTACTGTACGAGCAATGTGTCGATTGAAGATGTTGGCATTCACGTCCATTTCGAAGATGCAAGAGAATGTGAGCTTTTCTTCATCGGGACGAAGTGAACAGATGCCGTTGCTGAGGTGTTCCGGTAGCATGGGGACAACACGATCGACAAGATATACTGATGTGGCTCGTTTTTGAGCTTCACGATCAATGATGGTATCGGGAGTAACGTAATGGGTTACGTCGGCAATATGTACGCCCACTTCATAGTTGCCGTTGTCTAATTTTCTAATGGATAGGGCATCATCAAAGTCTTTGGCATCTTTTGGATCGATGGTAAATGTGGTAACATCTCTCATGTCAAGGCGAGAGGCGATAACCTCGGGGGTAATTCCTGCGCCAATTTTTGCAGCGGCACGTTCTACTGATTCCGGATAGTGATAGGGTAGACCATACTCGGCAAGTATGGCATGTATTTCGGCATTGTTTTCACCTGCTTTGCCAAGAATATCGACGATTTCACCTTGTGGGTTTTTCATGTCTTCTGGCCAATTGGTTATGCGCGCAATGGCTTTGTCTCCTGTTGCTCCTCCTTTTAGTTTGGCTTTAGGAATGAATATGTCTGTGGCAAGATATTTAGAGTCGGTCAATAGATAGCCAAATGATTTTTCGACTTGTAGTGTGCCGATGAAAACTTGGTCGGCTTTTTCTATAATTTCAAGAACTTCTGCTTCTGGCTCTGCTCCTCTTCTATGGGCTGCGATGTTGACCTTTACCTTGTCTCCATTCAATGCGTGCATTGAATTGCGTTCGGCAACAAATATGTTTTCGCCATCGGTGTCGGTGATAACGCTGTTTTTGCCATTGCTTCGACGAACAAATACTCCGGTTGTAACATTGCTACGTTGAGGAGATTTATATTTGCCGGGGGAGGTTTCGATGAGGTTTCCGTCAAAAGCCATCTCTGCAAGTATCATTGCTACTGATTTCTGTTGAGTATGTGTAGTTGCACCTATAGCATGAGAAACTTGTTTGTAATTAAACGTGTTGTTCTTTTGCACGTTGATAAATTCACCGACTTTTCTTTGCAATTCGGAGTTGCTTTTTTTACGTTTATTTGATTGAGCCATGAAATTATCGTATTAAATTAATTATAGATATAACACTTGAAGAGAATTTTCTATTAAAATTAAGGCGCGTCGTATGTTTCACGGCGCGCCTTGTGAG
>CAZCEB010000060.1:0-9115 GCA_964497305.1 uncultured Muribaculaceae bacterium
AATGACAATTGCCGGGTTAATGATTATTGTGGGCTTTCTTTTGATGCTCGGAAGCAGTTCTACTCCCGAAGAATTTAACCCTGATATATTCAGTATACGTCGAATTGTTATCGGACCGACTATTGCATTTTTAGGATTCTTATTCATGGGATTTGGTATTATTTATCGTCCTAAAAAAGACAAATAAACACCATATATGGACATTTTTCAATCAATTATAATTGCAATTGTAGAGGGACTCACCGAGTTTCTTCCTGTTTCATCAACAGGACACATGATTATTGCCCAAAATCTTTTAGGAGTTGTGAGCACCGACTATGTTAAAGCATTCACTTTTATTATTCAGTTTGGTGCAATACTTTCTGTTGTTTGGTTATATTGGAAACGTTTTTTCAAACTAAACAACACACCAGCTCCCGAAGGAGTTTCACCATTAAAACGTTTCCTCCACAAATATGATTTTTATTGGAAACTATTTATTGCATTCATCCCTGCTGCCGTACTCGGACTAATATTCAGCGATGCCATAGATGAAATGCTGGAAAAAGTGTGGGTAGTAGCTCTTATGCTCGTTCTCGGCGGCATTTTTATGCTATTTTGCGATAAGATATTCAATAAAGGTAGCGAAGATACTCCAATGACACAAAAACGCGCATTTATGGTCGGGTTATTTCAATGTATTTCAATGATACCCGGAGTATCTCGTTCAATGGCGACAATCGTGGGTGGAATGTCCCAAAAGATGACACGCAAGGCTGCCGCTGAATTCTCATTCTTTCTTGCTGTACCCACTATGCTTGGTGCCACAGTCTACAAAGTTTACAAACTCATTAAAGTGGGAGGGATTGAAATCATCACATACAATTTGGCAACCCTCATTATTGGTAATGTTGTTGCATTTATTGTGGCAGTACTTGCCATCAAATTTTTCATAGAATTTGTTTCCAAACATGGCTTTATGGCATTTGGATGGTACCGTATAATTGTTGGCGCAGCCATTCTTATAATGCTTGCGTGTGGTGTTGATTTAAAAATAATGTAATAAATGTTCAATCCATTAGAAGGAGAAATATTATATATTGACAAGCCGTTGCATTGGTCTTCTTTTGATGCGGTTAAACGCGTCAGAGGAATGCTCATTCGCCGTCTGAAACTACGCAAAATAAAAGTAGGTCATGCTGGAACTCTTGATCCATTGGCTACAGGAGTCATGATTGTGTGTACAGGCAAAGCCACTAAACGCATCGACGAGCTACAAGCACATGTGAAAGAATATATTGCAACAATTGCACTTGGAGCAACCACACCGTCATTTGACCTCGAAACTGAAATTGACGCAACATTCCCAACTGAACACATTTCGCGCGAACTTGTTGAAGAGGTCCTGACTCAATTTACCGGAGAAATACAACAAGTGCCACCTGCATTCTCGGCATGTAAGATTGATGGTAAACGTGCCTACAAAATGGCTCGCAAAGGACACGAAGTTGAATTAAAGCCAAAACTGCTTGTCATTGACGAAATTGAGTTATTGGGATACTCACAAAAGAGCATCACAATACGTGTTGTGTGTAGCAAAGGGACATATATTCGCGCATTAGCTCGAGATATTGGCAAAGCACTCAATTCAGGTGGACATCTCACCGCATTACGCCGCACTCGTGTGGGTAATGTTGACATAAGTCAATGTCTATCGGTTGATGATGCAGTAAAGATGCTTGACTCAATTGAAATGGTCATGCCTAATGACAAATAATAATTTAAATAGAAAATATTAACAACTCAAGATACTCATTATGAAATTATCTCAATTCAAATTTAAGCTCCCAGAAGAATTAATTGCCCAAGAGCCGGCAACTCAACGCGACGAATCACGTCTAATGGTTGTAAATAGGAAAACCGGAGAAATTGAGCATAAAACATTCAAAGATGTTATCAATTATTTTGACGAAGGAGACGTTTTTGTATTCAATGACACTAAAGTTTTTCCTGCGCGTCTTGATGGCAACAAAGAAAAAACAGGAGCTCGAATTGAAGTATTTTTATTACGTGAGCTAAATATCGAGCACAAGCTATGGGATGTTCTCGTTGAGCCTGCTCGAAAAATCCGCATAGGCAATAAGCTTTATTTTGGCGAAGATGAATCAATGGTTGCCGAAGTCATTGACAACACAACATCTCGAGGTCGCACACTACGTTTCCTTTATGACGGCAGTCATGAAGAATTCAAAAAAGCTCTTTTTGACCTTGGAGAGACCCCACTACCCGACTACATCAAGCGCAAGCCGGTAGAAGATGATGTTGACAGATATCAATGTATCTTTGCTAAAAACGAAGGGGCTGTTGTTGCTCCTGCAGCAGGGTTACATTTTAGTCGCGAGCTATTAAAACGAATGGAAATAAAAGGTATAAATCAAGCATTCCTTACTTTACATTCCGGTCTTGGTAATTTCCGCGAAATTGATGTCGAAGATCTCACAAAACACCGCATGGACTCAGAACAAATGGAAGTAACTCCAGAACTTGTTGAGATTGTAAATAAGGCAAAGGATGAATCAAATCAAGTGTGTGCTGTGGGAACATCTGTCCTTCGCGGAATAGCAAGTGCCGTTAGCATGGGTGGACACATGAAAACATACACAGGATGGACCAATAAATTCATCTTCCCTCCTTATGATTTTACTGTTACTACATCTTTAATAAGCAACTTCCACCTTCCCTACTCTACTATGCTCATGATGGTTACTGCATTTGGGGACTATGACAACATTATGAATGCTTATGATGTGGCAATCAAAGAGAAATATCGTTTTGGTGCCTATGGTGATGCAATGTTGATTATCTAATTTATAAAAATGATATTAAATGAACGCGATAGCCGCCACAAACAAGTACTTGTGGCGGCTTGTCAAATGATGACTGCCGCACGCACTGCTCCTAAAGGCAAAGGCGTTGATATTATAGAAGTTGCTCTCGTCGAAGGCAATGATTTAAAAGTCCTTTCCGACAAAATGATTGCTATGGTTGAGGAACATGGTATGAAATTTTTTCTACGTGATGCCGAGAACATACTACAAGCTGAGTGTGTGATTATAATAGGAACTCATTACCTTTCTCAAGGACTAAATTGTGGTCATTGTGGATATTCAAGATGCGAATTAAAACCATCGGCTGTGCCATGTGCTATAAATAGTACCGATGTAGGAATTGCCATCGGATCGGCATGCTCAATGGCGACTGATTTAAGATTAGACACTCGTGTTATGTTCTCTGCCGGACTCGCGGCTCAACAATTGGATATTTTACCAGGATGCAAACAAGTTTATGCGATTGCAATATCGGCTTCATCAAAAAATCCGTTCTTTGACAGAAAGCCCAAACAATAATTAGTCTTTGAATGTAACACCATCGATATCCCCCAGTCGAGAAACAAGATTTTCTCGATAGTCAGCACGAATACTTAAATCCATCGCACATGAATTATCAAATTCTTGTGCGATTATTTTTACTCTGGTGTCTTTCACGACCCTCATCACCTCATTCATAGATAAATAAGGGAATGTAAACGAGACTGTTGTCATCTCATGACACTCTATTATATTCCCGGCATTTATAGCCTCTCGAGCCGCTTCTCTATAAGCTACAATCAGTCCTGATGTTCCCAACTTTATCCCACCGAAATAGCGTACAACAATTATGACAATATTGGTCAAATTAAACGAATTAATCTGTCCAAGTATTGGTTTACCTGCGGTACCACTCGGCTCTCCATTATCGTTACTCAAAAACTCTGTGCGAGCAGCACCTATCATGTATGCCCAACACACATGACGAGCATCAAAATATTCTTTTTGGTATCGGGAAACAACCTCTTTAGCTTCTACTGCCGACGTTACCGGGACTGCAAAAGACAAGAACTTGCTCATCTTTTCCTTGTAAATACCCTCTGACGGAGCATCTAATGTATAAAATGTATCACCGTTACCCATAATACTCTTTCAATATATCCACAAAGTTACGATAATATGTTTTTATTGACAAATTTAATCTTTAGCCCATCGAAACGAGATTAAATCTAACAAAAACATTATCTTTGTAGATAAATTCTTAAACACTTAAATCATGAGACATATCCTATTTTGTATTATTTATACGATTTCAACATCTATACTATTTGCGACCAATTACAAAGGGGAAATAATTACTGATAGTCTTCATCAATCAAATATATATCCGGGAACGATGCACGAATATAAGATATATATACCCCAAGAATATGATGGGAAATCGCCTGCATGTCTATACTTTGGCTTAGATGGTATTTTATATAATGCGCCAGCTGTCATGGACAGCCTCATCGCAAATGGAGATATGCCTATTACTATAGGTGTTTTTGTTCAACCCGGTTTAATCAAAAATAGCAATGGGAATGTTATACGATATAACCGAAGTAATGAATTTGATCGCACAGATGGGACTTTTGCTCGCTTTATTGAAACTGAAATTCTACCGGCAGTAGAAAAACATAAAACAAAAGATGGCAAGAATATACTCATTTCAAAAGACCCAAATGACCATGCAATTTCAGGTGCTAGCAGCGGAGGTATATGCTCATTTGCTGCAGCATGGTTCCGCCCTGATTTATTTAGCCGTGTATATACAACATGTGGGACCTATGTCGCAATGAGAGGAGGAAACGAGCTACCTGCTTTAGTCCGTAAAACGGAACCTCAATCCATTCGTTTTTACATACATGACGGTAGTCAAGATGTTTGGAACCCAATTTTTGGACATTGGTATGAATATAACCTATTAATGGCATCGGCGCTCAAATTTTCAGGATATGAATTGGAAACAAAATGGGATGATGGCAACCACAGCATAAAAAATGGCTCAAAGTTATTTCCTGAGGCATTAAAATATCTTTGGAAAGGATATCCTGAAAGAGTTAAACCCGGTATTTCTCAAAACAATATGCTATCGCAAATCTTAATTCAAGGAGAAAAATGGGGTGAGACAACAGAAAAAATGCCTCCTAAGGCAAAAAACATGGCAATCTATCCCGATGGCTCTCAAATGGCAACAACTGAGCAAAATTCTGATTGGCTCGTGAACTATACCATCAATAATGATGGCACAATTTCATACAGGCAACAATTCTATTGGATACATAATCCATTTCACCAAAAGCAAAACATCATAGGGATGGAATTTGATACTCTCGGCAACCTTTATGTCGCTACTGAATTAGGAATTCAAATTTGCGATCATAATGGACGTGTCAGAGCAATATTACCCTACCCATGTGCAAGTAAAATAGACGCATTTGCATTTGATGGAAATATGTTATATGTTAAATCAGGTAATACAATATATTGTCGCAAAATAAATGCTACTGTCCACAAAAGCTCCGACAAACATATCAGTGTAAAATCTCAAGGACAAGGATAAATTTTCCAAAAACAATAAAATTATAAAAATTAATAAATTAACAATTATGGCAAATTGGTTTGAATGTAAAGTAAGATACGATAAAATGATGGAAAACGGTCTCCAGAAAAAAGTGAATGAGCCATACATGGTAGATGCACTTTCTTTTACTGAAGCTGAAGCACGCATCATAGAAGAATTAACTCCTTTTATTTCAGGAGATTTCTCTGTATCGGCAGTAAAACGCACAAAAATATCAGAAATTTTTTGGGATGATAGTGCCGATAAATGGTATCTTGTCAAAGTTGCGTTTATAACAATAGACGAAAAGACTGCAGCAGAAAAGAAATCGACAACACTTATTCTTGTTGCGGCAAATGATTTTAAAGGAGCTCTCAATAATTTCATGGAAGGAATGAAAGGCACAATGACCGATTTTGAAGTAGTATCTATTGCCGAAACACCCATAATGGATGTTTATAAAGTTAAATTAGGCACAACAAAACCGGCTGAACAAACTGCCGAATAAAAATGAATTCAATACGTAAAAATATCCGTAAGTACATCAATTCTCTTCCTAAAGGAGTTGATCTTGTTGCTGTATCTAAATTTCATCCACAAGAGGCAATTCTTGCGGCATATGAAGAAGGACAACGTATTTTTGGGGAAAGCCGAGCAAATGAATTCGTAGCCAAAGCCCAATCTCTACCCGATGACATTAAATGGCATTTCATCGGACATCTACAAACAAACAAAGTGCGTTTGATAATTCCTCACGTATCTCTCATTCATAGTATCGACTCCGAAAAATTATTGAACATTGTTAATAACGAAGCCAACCGCATAAATCGCACTATCGACATACTTCTCCAAGTTCATGTTGCTCAAGAAGAAACAAAATATGGGTTTGATACAAAAGAACTCATTTCTTTAATTGAAAGTGGTTCAATAAATTCACTCAACAACATCAACATTAGAGGGATTATGGGCATGGCATCAAATACCGATAACACAAACCGCATTGAAGAAGATTTCATAGCTATCAGAAAAACATTTGACTCTTTAAAAACGTTGCATAATATAGGTAACAATTTTAACATTCTCAGTATGGGAATGAGCGATGACTATCTACTTGCGATAAAGCATGGTAGCAATATGGTTAGAATCGGATCAAGCATTTTTGGCAATCGAGCATATTAGCGAATAACATATTAATTTTTAAGCTATAAAATTATGGAAACAAAAACTAAACAAAAGAATTACACGCTACCCATCATTATTATGTTTGCGTTGTTTTTCATGATTGCATTCGTAACAGGATATCAAAACCCATTGGGAAACGTCATCAAAGAATTAACCGGAGGCAGTAAATTAATGTCTCAACTTGGGAATCTTGCCAATTTTATAGCTTATGCCGTTATGGGTATTCCCGCCGGAAAACTCCTTGAGAAATATGGATACCGAATTACAGCATTATCGGCAGTATCAGTTGGTTTTTTAGGGGTATTAATAACTTTTATCTCAGGAATTGGCAACGATGTTGTTATATACCTAATAGGCTCTTTCGTTGCAGGATTTTCAATGTGTATGCTGAATACCGTTGTTAATCCCATGCTCAACACCCTTGGTGGTGGTGGCAAAAAAGGGAATCAGCTAATACAATTTGGTGGCTCATTTAACTCATTGGGTGCAACATTGGCTCCGGTCATTGTTGGATACATCCTCGGAGGTACTGCCACTGAAATTGCATCGGCAAACCCTGTATTCTATCTTTCTATGGGGATTTTTGCGGTGGCATTTATCGTAATATTTGTATCAAAATTACCTGAATCTCAAGATTTAGGTAAAGCTAAAGAACCCGTTAAGATATCAGGAGCCTTTCACTATCGTAATTTCACACTTGGAGTACTTGCTATATTTTTCTATGTAGGCATCGAAGTCGGCATTGCAAATATGTCATTACAATACATTTCTGATAGCTCAATTGTAATGAAATACAACGCAACCGACCCAAGCATAATAGCCGGAGCCGTTGTCGGAATGTATTGGCTTTTAATGCTTGTAGGACGATTAATTGGAGGCACTGTCGGCAATAAGGTTTCAAGTCGTTCAATGCTTGCATTTGTATCTATTGTCGGATTAATCCTTGTTGGTTGCGGAATAGGTTTCTCTGAGGAAAACATTGTTCCGCTAATAGGAATTGAAAAAGATGGAGGCTTTTCATTTTCAATTGTCAATTTACCCATAAATGTACTATTCTTTGTATTATGCGGGCTATGCACATCCGTTATGTGGGGTGCCATTTTCAATCTATCAGTAAATGGATTAGGCAAATATACAGCTGTAGCATCAGGAATATTTATGTGCCTTGTTTGCGGTGGTGGTATTCTTCCTGCCATTCAAGGCTGGATTGCCGATGTAACTAACATTCTTTCTAGTTTCTGGCTTGTATTTGGAATGATTGCCTACCTATTGTTCTATGCTCTTATAGGGTCGCGCACATCTAAAAATACAAAATAATCGAAAAAATAAGCCGATTTGGCTTATTTTTTTTGTTTAATGAATTATTCACTTTTTCGCAGTTTATTCTATCTTGAATTTGTCTGAATGAAAGATTTATTGTATTTTCGTGGTTAAATTTAAAACACTCAATCTTACAATATAATGAACACAAAAATATTGAATAAAGCAGCTGACAATATTCGCATTCTCGCTGCATCAATGGTAGAGAAAGCTAAGTCAGGACACCCTGGGGGTGCAATGGGAGGTGCAGATTTTATTAATGTACTTTATTCAAGCTATTTAATAACAGATCCCAACAACCCTACATGGATTGCTCGCGATAGATTCTTCCTTGATCCCGGACACATGTCGCCTATGCTTTACAGCGTTCTTGCTCTTACCGGGAAATATTCTATTGAAGAATTACAACAATTCCGTCAATGGGGAAGCGTTACTCCTGGACACCCTGAATTAGATCCGGAACGTGGAATTGAAAACACATCAGGACCACTTGGTCAAGGACACACAATGGCAGTGGGGGCAGCTATTGCAGAACGTTTCCTTGCTGCTCGTTTTGGCAAATGGATTGAACACAAAACCTATGCATTCATCTCCGATGGTGGTATTCAAGAAGAGATAGCACAAGGAGCAGGACGAATTGCCGGATATTTGGGATTGAGCAACTTAATAATGTTTTTTGACAGCAACAAAGTCCAACTATCAACCGATGTTGACGCGGTTACAACAGAAGACTATGCTGCTAAATATCGTGCATGGGGTTGGAATGTTATTGAAATAAATGGTTGTGACCCTGAAGAAATTTCAAAAGCTCTTGATTCAGCCAAAGCAGAAACCAAACGCCCAACACTTATAATTGGCAATACAATCATGGGACGTGGCTGTGTTACTGCGACAGGAGATTGTTTCGAAGGGCAATGTAGCACTCATGGTCAACCTCTTAGCAAATCAGGAGCAGATTTCCCTATGACTGTCAAGAATTTAGGTGGAGATCCTGAAAACACTTGGGTAATATGGGATGATGTGAAAGAATTATATGCTCAACGCAAAGCCGAATTACAAGAAATAGTAAAAGAACGCCACGAGCAAGAAAAAGAATGGGCTGAAAAAAATCCTGCTTTAGCAGCACAATTATACGATTTCATCGAAGGACGTATTCCCGAAA
>CAZCEB010000061.1:0-9022 GCA_964497305.1 uncultured Muribaculaceae bacterium
ATCAACACCATCAGCAAGACGAGATTGACCTGAAATTACAACATCGACTCCATTTTCAACACCCGATATAACCTCATAGGCATTATCAAGGCGTTGCCCAAGAACAACTTTAGTAAACGACACTTTACCATCCTTATAAATGTATACGTATTTATCGCCTGAGCCTGTTTGTTTAACAATAGCACGATCCGGAACTACAACACGATTGGATGTACCGAAATTCATTATCACGCGAGCAAACATTCCCGGACGCACTCGTTCATCGGTGTTCATGATGTCAATTTCAACAGTAAATGTACGAGTAGATGGGTCGATAGTTGGATGTATTAAAGAAACTGTTCCTGTAAATATTTCATCTCCATAAACGTCCAATTTAATATCAACTTTCATCCCTTTTTTCACCTTAGTAAATTCTCCCTCCGAGACATTTACCAAAACTTTTACAGGGCGTAATTGCTCGATAGTCAATATTGGATTAGCTCCTGTCATATCACCCGGGTCATAATTGCGAGCTGTTACAACTCCATTTATAGGAGAAATAAGAACTGTATTTTCAACCATATTTTCATACTGACGACGAGCTGCATCAAGTTCTGTTTTAAGTTGGTCAACAGCTTGTTGTGTTCCGCCTCCAATATTCAATAGCTCTACTGCGCGATTATATTCACGTTCAATATTATCGAGACGCACTTTTAATTGTTCGATATTTACATTATCCAAAACAACTACTTTTTGACCTTTTACAACCTTATATCCTACATCAACAAGAATATCTTTTATGCGATTAGGAGTTGAGGTTGTAATATTATTTGTTTTATAGGCTTCTACTGTAGCAGTATATTCAGCAATTTGGTTTACATCTTGCAAATATACTTGTTGAATTTCCACTTTAGGAAGTTCTTCTACAACAGTTGCAGTAGCTTCTTTTTCACCTGAACCGCATGAAGAAATAGTCAACGCGATACACAAAGAAGAGAGTGTGCGGATGATTGTTTTTTTTGAGTACATGATATTTTATTCGTTTTAAGTTTTATTCGTTTAAGTTTGAATATTTCTCTATATCGGCATTCCCCAACAGCAATTCGAGGCTACTATTAGCGACAAGATAATTATATATTGATTGATAGTAAGCAAGACGAGCACGAGTGAGCGCAAGTTCCGAATCCCTCAAGTCAAGATAAGATGCTGCACCAATTTCAAAACTCTTCTCCATTATAGAGTGAGCCTTATCGGCTTGAGCCACACTTTCTGAACTTGTAGCAATTTGTTTCACATTCATTTGAATGTTATCAATAGCAACATCAACCTGCATGTTCAATGTGCGTTCAAGATTTTCACGTTGCCATTTCATTTCTTGAACTTGAATAGAAGCTTGTTTGATGCGAGAATAACGCTGTCCACCCTGGAAAATAGGGACTGATAAAGTTAAACCTACAACAGAATAAGGATTCCATATCATATTTTTAAATGGAGTGCCATTTGTTGAAGATGTCCAATTATAATTTGCAACAAGAGCGAGAGTTGGCAACAAAGACATTTTCTGTACCGACAATGCATCTTTCAATGTTTTTGTTTGAATATCCAACATGCGCAAATCGCTATTATCAACAATTGAACGGCTCAACGACAATGTATTGTCGTACATTGTATTTTCATAATCGGCAAGTTTTGTAGTTGTTTTAATGGGTATTGTTACATCCATCCCCATCAAGATTTCAAGTTGCAGACGAGCTTGTTTTATAGCGATTTCAGCTTGAGCAAGTTCCGGCTCAACATTTTTCATAGCGACAGAAGAACGCAATACATCATATTCCGACGCTGCCCCCACTTGATATTTCTTTTGATATACCTCATGATTAAACTTGGCATTTTCATAGCTTTCAAGAATCACGTTATAGGAATCCTCAGCAAGCAATAAAGCATAATAGGCATTCTTAACCTGATTTATCAATGATAAGCGAGACTTGCGTGCCGATTCAACATTTTGAAGGATTTGGTTGTTGCTCAAACTCAATGATTTCCACAATTGCGGTGCAATCAAAGGCATTGATGCCGAGAAACCATAAGAATAAGAGTTATCCAATCCCATTTTTATTCCCCCACCACTACTTGATGAAGATGATGATGTAGATTCCTCAGTGGTTTCATCTTCTGATGAAGAGCCTCCGCCCAAACTTCCTAAACCTTTAAATGCATCCATATTCATATATGCAACCTGTTTTTTTACAGTGCGGTTATATGAAGCATCAAAACTAATTGTGGGCAACAATTGTCCAATAATCTCTTTCTTTGAATAATCGACACGTTTTATTTCCATGTCGGCAACCTTAATGGTTGGATTTTCATTTAATGCAATAGCAATACACTTGTCAAGAGATAGTGAAAGAGTGTCGGCTTTAGCTGTTTCCTGAGAGGACACAAACATCGGAGACACAATTGCTAAAGCAATAAGTGTTGCCTTAAAAGATTGAAATCCCATAAATTGTGATTAGTATAATAATTATTATTTAAGTTTTTGTAAAATTGGCTACAAATTTACAACATATTATACTTTTAGGATAGTCAATATTATTTAAATTAGATAAAAACGACAATATATTCCACCTTTTGGCAAAATATAAGAGAAAAAGCCCACAATATAATAGTAAAAAAATGCTAATCTATAACCTCATACCCGGCATCGGTCAATCCTGCCAAAATAGTTGCAATGTGATCTACATTGCGTGTTTCCAATGTTACTCTGATTGTACAACCAGTTATATGAGTGCTTGCATTGGTGCGTTCATGGTTAACCGAAATAATATTACCGCCCAAACGAGCAATAACACTACATACTGCTGATAATTGCCCCGGTTTATCATACAACTTAATGGTGAACGAACAATTACGACCACTTTTTGTCAAACCTCGAGTAATTACTCTATTCAAGAAATTAACATCGATATTTCCTCCTGAAACTATACACACCACTTTTTTACCTTCAACGGGAACTTTATTAAACATTGCAGCAGCTACTGACACAGCCCCTGCCCCCTCGGCTACAAGTTTTTGTTGTTCTATCAATGTGAGGATAGCAGCGGCAATCTCATCTTCCGACACAGTTACAACCTCATCAACATACTTTTGACACAATTCAAATGTATTTACTCCAGGCTCCTTAACCGCAATCCCATCGGCTATTGTAGAAACATCTGATAGCCGCAAAATGTGTCCGCTACCAAGTGATTTCACCATACTTGGAGCACCCTCGGATTGCACTCCATAAACTTTAACATCGGGTTTTAACGACTTTATAGCAAAAGCGACTCCGGAGATAAGACCTCCGCCTCCAATAGGTACAATTACCGTATCTACATCAGGCATATCATCTAATATTTCCAAGCCTATAGTTCCCTGACCGGCAATAACTTGCGGATGGTCAAACGGATGCACCAGAGTATATCCATATTCGACTTGCAACTCCAATGCCTTTTTATATGCATCATCATATACACCAGACACTAAACACACCTCAGCCCCATAACCTTTTGTTGCTTCAACTTTAGAGATAGGCGCACCGGCAGGCAGACATATAAGAGACTTAATACCATTGCGAGTAGCACCCAATGCCACCCCTTGAGCGTGATTTCCGGCTGAACACGCAATAACGCCCCTCGCTTTTTCCTCATCTGATAGTTGAGAAATCATATAATAGGCACCTCGCAACTTAAAAGAGCCTGTATATTGTAAATTTTCGGGTTTAAGATATATCTGACCTAATGGATTGATTTTAGGGGATGCAATCAAATCGGTATGGCGGGCTACTGATTTCAACACATGAGCCGCACGATATATTTCACTTAACTCAAGCATGGTATATAATTATTTTTCTCACAAAAATACAATGATTTTCTATTTATACACACAACTTCAATAAAAAATTTCCATTGGAAAGACATTCAAACAAGCTACACTCGACTTACAATTTGCCACACTTTAATCCTCAAATAACATTTTTTGCAAATTTTATTACGCCTAAAGCATCATTTTATCAAAACATTTTACAAAAAGCATAGCTCAATTAAATTTATAATTACTAAATTTGCACCTAATTTTCCAAAAGCAACAATAATCTCGTGTTTATTGTTCTTTATAGTAAGTACAAGACTCTAAGATAAAGATTATGCCAAAAGTTACAAAAGAAATGGCTTTGGATTACCACTATGAAGGTAAACCGGGCAAAACCGAGGTCATTCCAACCAAACCTTATTCCTCTCAAAATGACCTTGCATTAGCCTACTCTCCCGGCGTAGCATTCCCTTGCCTTGAGATAGAGCAAAATCCACATGACGCTTACAAATACACCAACAAAGGAAATCTCGTTGCGGTTATTTCCAACGGGACTGCCGTTCTTGGACTTGGAGACATAGGCGCTATGGCAGGGAAACCGGTAATGGAAGGGAAAGCTCTATTATTTAAAATTTTTGCCGGTATTGATTGTTTTGATATCGAGGTAAACGAAAAAGATCCTGAGAAATTCATCCAAATAGTAAAAGCTATCGCACCAACATTTGGCGGTATAAACCTTGAGGACATCAAAGCCCCTGAATGTTTTGAAATAGAAAATCGCCTTAAAGAAGAGTGCGATATTCCTGTTATGCACGATGACCAACATGGCACCGCTATAATCTCAGCAGCAGGACTTCTAAATGCACTTGAAATTCAAGGCAAGAAAATTGAAGAGGCTCGTCTTGTTGTAAATGGTGCCGGTGCAGCAGCAGTTTCTTGCACTCGTCTATATATCGCACTTGGTATCAAACCTGAAAACATTGTAATGTGTGATAGTAAGGGGGTACTTAATAAAAAACGTACTGACCTCAACAAGCAAAAGCAAGAATTTGCTACTGACCGCGATATCAACACTCTTGAAGAAGCGATGAAAGATGCTGATGTATTCTTAGGCTTATCGGTTAAAGATGTTGTTACGACAGAGATGGTGCAATCAATGGCAAAAAATCCAATTGTATTTGCTCTTGCTAATCCTGATCCTGAAATAGCTTATGACAAAGCTATTGCATCTCGTCCCGACTTGATTTTTGCAACCGGACGTTCAGACTATCCCAACCAAATAAACAACGTATTGGGATTCCCATACATTTTCCGTGGGGCACTTGATTGTGGGGCTACAGCTATCAACGAAGCGATGAAACTCGCTGCTGTACGCGCAATTGCAGAGCTCGCTAAACGCCCTGTCCCTTCTGTTGTAAATGCGGCATATAACATGACCGACCTCAAATTTGGACGTGATTATATATTACCAAAACCTCTCGACCCTCGATTAATCACAACTGTTGCTCCGGCAGTTGCACGAGGAGCAATGGAATCGGGTGTTGCACTTCGTCCTATTACCGATTGGGAAGCATATAATGACAAACTTCGTCTATTAATGGGTAGCAACAACAAACTCATGCGTCGATTTACAGAAGAAGCTAAACGCAATCCTAAACGTGTTGTATTTGCTGAAGCCAATACCGACAACATGCTTCGTGCTGCTGTTTCAGCTGCCAACGAAGGCATCTGTATCCCTGTACTACTTGGCAACGAAGAGATGATACAAAAACGTGCAACACGTCTTGGTTTAAGCATCGACGACATGGAAATTGTAAACCTTCGTCATGACCGAGAAGCCGATCGACGCAATAAATACGCCACTCAATTTGCCGAAAAACATCAACGCGCCGGAGTTACCTATCCCGAAGCTCTTGAAAAAATGTTTGACCGCAACTATTTCGGCATGATGATGGTTGAGACCGGCGAAGCCGATGCCATTATAGCCGGCACATATTCAGGTAGCCACAACACAGGCGAGATAGCAAAAGAAGTCGTAGGAATACGCCCATGCTACAATCATTTTGCCACAATGCACATCATGAACACAAAGCGTGGAACATACTTCCTTGCCGACACTACTGTAAATGATGCAAAAGATGAAGAAACACTGTATGACATCGCTCGATTGGCTCGACACGCGGTTGAATATTATGCCCACGAGCCGATAATGGCAATGCTTTCATACAGCAACTTTGGCTCTAACAATGATACAGAAAGTCGCATGGTACACAACGTTGTTGCAAAGATGCAAGAGCAATTTCCCTCGCTTCCTATTGATGGAGAAATGCAAGTACACTATGCACTAAATAAAGAACTTCGAGACAAAACATATCCTTTCAGCAAACTCAACGGCAAGGATGTCAATACTCTGATTTTCCCTAACCTAAGTGCTGCTAAGACAGCCTACCGCATGATGCTCGAAATGGGACTTGGTGAAGCAATTGGTCCAATCCAAATCGGGTTGAACAAACCTGTACACTTCATCAGCGTCGATTCTCCCGTTCGAGACATTATCAATCTCACCACAATGGCGGTTCTTGATGCAGCAGTACTCAGCAAAGTCGGCTGTTCTGAAAACCTCGACAAATAAAAAAGTTTACATACTTCAAAAAAAATAGCTTCTGAATTCAGAAGCTATTTTTTTGCAATATTACCCCAATAAATGCGTGGGAAGCATTCCTGTGGTTTATCTTTACTCAACCACAGGCTATTCAAATAAAGTTTTTCAGACATTGTAAACGCGAAAAACGTTTTCATTAGTTTGTCTCAACTATTACTCCCATTAAATTTTAACAAAGAGCTATCCAATGAGCCATATTTATTCAAAAATAGATTATCAGCAAATATCTCTTTCCTGATTTTATAACTTTTATAATGAGACAATATTCCCAAATAAGAGTTTACAACATGAGAAATATTAATATCTTTTTTATATTTCAGATTTGATATTGCATTTGCAATACGCTTTTTTGTGCTATTTCTGATGTAAACTCGAAATGGTTTAACATATACACCCAAAAATTCAAAACCATAACCGGCTCTTCTTATATATGTTTTATCAGGATGAAGTTTAAGACCTAAAACTCTATACAAATATTCATTCGCGACACTAATAATGTATCGTAATTCTGTTTTATCACGACTCACAACATAAGCATCGTCTACATATCTTCCATAATATTTTTCCCGACATTGTCGTTTTATGAATTGATCAAATGCATTCATATACACATTACTAAACAATTGAGATGTCAGATTTCCAATAGGCAATCCACTCCCTTTTGCTGTTTTAAAAAGGCTTTTACTTGCAGGCAAATCATCCCAGTCGGTTTGTCGACCTTTAACGATGCAATTTTCAACAGGATCATTCAATATAATCTCTCGCCCAAGATACTTTATAAAATCATAATCAATTCTTTCAATCCACTTTTTACCTCTGACATCCGATTTATGACATGCCATACGGTTAAGCGAATTTTCACATATTTTTAATAATTTCTTGCGGTCTATATTCATAAAATACCCCTTTATGTCACATTTGAGAATATAGACCTTATTTTTATAATTCTCAGAACATGAGCGTATGTGATGCTCTAATCGCCTTACTCCAAAATGAGTACCTTTGTTTTTACGACAACTATAGCTATCGGTAATAAAAATCCTTTCAAATAATTCGTAAGTATAATTATAATACAAATGATGAACAATTCGGTCTCTAAATTCAGCAGCAAATATTTCCCGTTTTTTGGGTTCACATATAATAAAACACACACTCCTTCCTGGCTTATATGTTCGATTCCACAATTTATCGCGCAATTCCACTAAATTCTGTTCCATATTCATCTCAAACTCAACTTGTTTTATGGTCTTGCGCTTATGTTTACGAGCATCCTTATAGGCTCTGAACAAATCTACCAGTAATTGTAACTTTGAGAGTTTGTATTCATTAGCGACTGAAACAGTGTCCAATTGAGCGATTTCTTCTACGGGACGCACCGTAAAACCGTTGTTACGGTTGTTGTTGTTGAGGTTGTGGTTACCATTGTTGAAGTTGAGGTTCCATGCGTTGTTGCTGTTGTTCTCGTTCAACGTTCCACTCCAGTAGTTACCGTTACTCCCTTGGTTGTTGAGCGAAGTGCCGTTGCGGTTGCCTGCAGCGGGGACTTCTTGGCGACATGCTGTATTGAACGACAATAAAAGTTGTTGCGAACAAAGTTTATTGCCGAAACTTTTATTTTCTGCCAAACCGCGGTTATCTCTATTATATTTCCTTAATTCCACGCAAACTATTATATAGCAGACCTATCGTCTGAAATCACTTAAGCACTCTGCGCATATCCTTGAATATACACATTCTGGCATCAATCGGACTCTGTTTTATTTTTTGATTCTCGCTTACTGACTGACCGTTCCCATCCGGTCAATTGTTTTACAATGTTCACCGTCGACTCTGTGAGCATCATATAATGTTTATCGGGTATTTGTCTCACCTCATTAAGTAAACGCAATATAACTTGAAGTTCCACCATCTTTTCTCGTGCATCTGAAATACATGATAATTTCATTATCTCTTTATAATTAGCCTTGTATATATCTAAGATTATATCCATGAGCAATCTCTTTACATCCTGTCCCAAAGAATATCTATAATCTCGTTGCATCTTAAGGCTCAATTTTGTAAAATTCAGGAACAATTGATAACACTCCTCATATACAGGTAAATTAGTATATACAGCCATTTTTGCTACATAGTTTTTTCACTTGAGATAAAAACATCATACACTCCATAGGTGTACTCGTCTCAATAGGGAAACATGCTATTTCTTGCATTATTTTCTTCTCGGTAATAGCAATATCCGATTCTATTAAATGTTCATTTTCTTTTTTCGCAACTCCATCTTTCCATAAATCAAAACCCGATTCATCAACAACAAAATCATCAAGTTTAATTTCAATATAATTATCCTCAATAGTAAACGATAAATCAGATAATCGTTGAGTCAATATATTTGAAGGAAATCCAATATAAACAATCTCACACCCGATTATTTTAAAATATCTTTTTTTTACCTCATACTCACACACTTTTTTTATCCACGCATATGCTGAACGTTCATATGCCTTATAAAAAATACCCTCTTTATATAAGAAT